>JBFHXL010000043.1:0-10212 GCA_041599035.1 Thiobacillus sp.
GAGCGCGGTCAAGCAGGCGGCACTGGCCCGCGGCCTGCCGGTTTCCCAGCCCGCTAGCCTGAAAACACCCGAAGCCGAGGCCGACCTGCGCGCCGCGGACGCGGACGTCATGGTGGTCGCCGCCTATGGCCTGATCCTGCCGCCGGCGGTTCTGGAGCTGCCGCGCGTCGGCTGCCTCAATATCCATGCCTCGCTGCTGCCGCGCTGGCGCGGCGCGGCGCCCATTCAGCGCGCGATCCTGGCGGGCGATGCGGAAACCGGCATCACCATTATGCAGATGGATGCCGGGCTCGATACCGGGGCGATGCTGGCCAAAAGCGTCGTCCCGATCACGGACGCCGATACCGCCGCAAGCCTGCACGACACCCTCGCCGCGGCGGGCGCCGCCGCCATCGTGGCGGCGCTGGCGAACTACCCTGCCCTGGTGCCGGAGGCGCAGGACGACGCGCAGGCCACGTACGCCGCCAAACTCAGCAAGGAAGAGGCGCGCCTGGACTGGCGCCAGCCGGCCGCCACCCTTGCGCGCGCGGTGCGTGCCTACAACCCGGCGCCCGGTGCCTGGGCGCTGCTGGACGGCGTGCCGCTGAAAATCTGGTCGGCACAGGCGATCGACGGCGCGGCGCCCGCCAAGGATCCGGACGCAGCGGCGCCGCATCCGGGTGACGTGCTGTGTGCCGAAGCGGGCCATCTGGTCGTCGCCTGCGGCACCGGCGCGCTGGCCTTGCAGGAGGTTCAGCCGGCGGGCAGCAAGCGGATGACGGCGGCGGCTTTTCTCTCGGGCAGGCCCCTGCTGCCCGGAACGCACTTCGACCGGTAGCCAAGGTTGAGGCGGGCGCGGCGCGGCGATTTGTTCGCGCGCCCTGCTATCATCCGCCGTTCATCCTGCAGCGAAAACACCATGAATCATCCGACCAAGCGAGGCGCGTTGCGTCATGCGTAATTTGCAGAAACTGGCCGCCGGGGCGCTCGAAGACGTGCTTGCCGGTGCGGCGCTGCATCAGGTGCTGCCGCAGCGGCTGCAGCAGCTTCAAACGCCCGGTGAGCGCGGCGCCCTGCAGGACATCGTGTATGGCAGCCTGCGCCATCTGGGCCGCCTGGATGCCTGGCTGGCCGCGTTGCTGGAGCGGCCGCTGACCGACCCGCAACTGGGCTGGCTGCTGCGCGTGGCGCTCTACCAGCTGGCCTATACCCGTGCCCCCGCGCATGCCGTGGTGCACAACGCGGTGACGGCGGCGGGCGAAGGCTGGCGCCGCGGGCTTGCCAATGCGGTGCTGCGCAATTTCCAGCGGCGGCGCGGCGAGCTGGAAAAAATCGCGGACGCGCAGCCCGCTGCACGTTGGTCGCACCCTGATTGGTGGATCGAAAAGGTGCGAAGCGAACACCCCGACCATTGGCAAGGCATCCTCGAAGCGGGCCTGCAGCATCCGCCGTTTACCCTGCGCGTCAATTGCCGTCACGGTAATGTCGCAGATTATCTGCAGCGCCTGGCCGCGGCCGACCTGCCTGCCCGTCAAACCGGCCCGGACGCGGTCACCCTCGACAAGGCGGTGTCGGTACACGCGCTGCCGGGGTTCGATCTCGGTCACGTGTCGGTGCAGGACGCCGGCGCGCAGTGGGCGGCGCGGCTGCTGGACGCGCAGCCGGGCGAGCGGGTACTGCGCCAAGACCGCCCGCCGGGCGAGAGTCAGACGGCGTACCCCTTGCGGGTGCTGGACGCCTGTGCAGCACCCGGCGGCAAAACCGGTCATATTCTGGAACGTGCCGCCTCCGGCACGAACCCGGTGGTGCTGACCGCGCTCGATGTCGACGCGGCACGGCTGCAGCGGGTAAAGGAAAACCTCGATCGCCTTCAGCTGCAGGCCAATCTGGTCAAGGGCGATGCGGCTAATCCGGAGGCCTGGTGGGATGGCCAGCCATTCGACCGCATCCTGGCCGATGTGCCGTGCAGCGCGTCGGGGGTGGTGCGCCGCAATCCCGACATCAAGTGGTTGCGTCGCGCCGATGACATCGCACAATTTGCCGCACAGCAGGCCGTGATGCTGGAGGCGCTCTGGCGGCTGCTCGCCCCTGGTGGTACATTGCTTTACGCGACCTGCTCGATATTCAACGAAGAAAACGACGGGCAGGTGTGTGCGTTTTTGGCGCGCCACGCACAAGACGCCGAACGTTGCCCGCTTCCTGAACCTTTGTCCGATGGGTCGCTGTTGCCCGATGCCGAGCACGATGGATTTTTTTACGCCCTGCTACGCAAGACATGACGCCGCCCTGCGCTGGCTGGCCGGCCTGCTGCTGGGCCTCTGGCTGGCGTGCGCATGGAATGGCGCGGCGGCCAGCGACAGGAGCGCGGTCAGGCAGGCCGTCATCCTGGCAACGCAGCAGGGCTATGCGCTCGATGCGGAAGTCGATCTGGTCCTCAACAACACCCTGGAAGACGCGCTGACCAAGGGCATCAACCTGTACTTCGTGCTCGAATTGGAGCTGTCGCGGCCGCGCAAATGGTGGTTCGACGAAACGATCGCCGAACCGGTGCGCAAGCTGCGGATTTATTACCACCTGCTGCTGCGGCGTTACGTGGTGGAAATCGGCTATACCACGCGCACCACGGCCACCCTGGGCGAAGCGCTGGCCATGCTGGGGCACGTCGACGACTGGCAGGTGCTGGAGCGTGGTGTCCTCAAGCCCGGCCAGCGCTACGATGCGCGGCTGCGCCTGCGGCTTGATACCGCGCAGCTGCCCAAGCCGCTGTCCATCGGCGCGGTCGGCGGCGACAAATGGGAGATGGCCACCCCCTGGTATGGCTGGTCGTTTGAAGCGCCGGCCGCGCCCGCTGCCACCGCCGCACCCTCCGTCACCGCCGTGCCGCCCGCCCCGGCCGTGCCGCCTGTGCCCTGATGCGCGGTCTGATCGCTGCTGCCCTGGTCATGGGCGCCGTGCTGATGGCGCTGCTGTTTTTTGCCAGCAGGGGCAGCGGTGTTTTCTCCGACGCCCTGCCCGCCCTGTTCGTCGGCGGCGGCGTGCTGGGCATGGCGCTGTTGCTGTTGCTGGGCTGGCGCCTGTGGTGGCTGCAAAAACGCATCCGCCGCGGCGTGTTCGGCGCCAAGCTCACGCTCAAGCTGCTGCTGATGTTCGGCGTCATCTCCATGCTGCCGGGCCTGGTGGTGTACGGCGCATCGGTCTTCTTTCTGAACCGCTCGATCGAAACCTGGTTCGACGTGCGGGTCGACAATGCACTGGCATCCGGCGTCAAGCTCGGTCAGGCTGCGCTCGATGACCTGCTGCGCGAACTGAACAAGAAAGCCCAGCGCATGGCGCTGTCGTTGTCGGACGAAGGCCTGGGGTCCACGATTACCAGCCTTTCGACATTGCGCGAGCAAAGCGCGGTGCAGGAACTGACCCTGTTCGACGAGCGCGGCGGCGTGATCGCCCATGTCGGCAGCGAGCTCGGCAGCCTGCTGCCGGTGCTGCCCGAGCGCAGCGTGCTGTGGCAGGTTCGGCAGCAAAAGCCCTACAGCCGCATCGAGGAAGTACCCGAGCGCGGCTTGATCATGCATGTGCTTGTGCCGGTGTATAGCAACGCCCTGACGGACGAGACGCGCGTGCTGCAACTGGTGCAGCCGGTGCCGACCAGCCTGGCGCAGGACGCGCAGGCGGTGCAGCTGGCTTATCAGGAGTACCAGCAGATTTCGGTATCGCGACTGAGTCTGAAGCGGATTTACGGCATGGCGCTCACCCTCACCCTGATGCTGGCCCTGTTGATGACGTTCGTGATCGCCTACCTGCTGTCGGAGCGCCTCGGGGCGCCTCTGCGCACGCTTGCACGCGGCACCCGCGCGGTGGCCAAAGGCGATTTTTCGCAGATGCCGTCGGTGAAGAGCCGCGATGAGCTGGGGGTGCTGATCCAGTCGTTCAACCGCATGACCCGTCAGCTTTCCGACGCGCGCGAACAGGTCGCGCAAACCCACCAGGAAACCGAGCAGGCCAAGGCCTTCCTCGAGCGGGTGCTGGCCAACCTGTCGTCCGGTGTGGTGGTGCTGGACGACGCCTTGCGGGTGCGCACGATGAACAGCGCGGCCGCGCAGATTCTGGGGGTGGCGCCGGCGGCGCTGGACGCGCAGCAGCTTGCCGAACTGGGCCAGCCGGGTGATGCCCTGCACGCGTTTGGGGTGACGGTTGCCGCCCGCTTTGGCGAGCACGAAGGCGAGTGGCAGGAGCAGGTCGATTATGCCGCCCAGGGCGGCAGCCAGACCCTGCTGCTGCGCGGAACGCACCTTCCGCCCGGGGTCGAGCGCGGCTATGTGCTTGTGTTCGATGACGTGACCAAGCTGATTGACGCCGAGCGCAATGCGGCCTGGAGCGAAGTGGCGCGCAGGCTGGCGCACGAGATCAAGAATCCGCTGACGCCGATCCAGCTGTCGGCCGAGCGCATCGCGCGCAAGCTCGATGGCCGGCTGCAGCCGGCGGAAGCCGAGTTTCTTGGGCGCGCCACCCAAACCATCGTCAATCAGGTCGCCGCCATGAAAAGCATGGTGGATGCGTTCGCGGGTTACGCGCGCATGCCGCGCGCCCGGCTCGAGGCGCTCGACTTCAATGCGCTGGTACATGAAGTGCTGGCGCTGTACGACACCAAGGCGTTGGGGTTGCAGCTGCATCTTGATGCGGATTTGCCGCGCATTGCCGGCGACTCCACATTATTGCGTCAGGTGATACATAATCTGTTGCAAAATGCGCAGGACGCGCTGAGCGGTCACCCTGCACCGTGCGTCGAAATCAGCACGCACCTGAACAATAATGCGGTTAACTTGACGGTAACAGACAATGGAGCCGGATTTCCGGAGCATCTGATGACGCGGCTGTTCGAGCCCTATGCAACCACCAAGGCCAAAGGAACGGGCCTCGGGCTGGCCATCGTCAAAAAAATTGTGGAAGAGCATCAGGGCAAGATCCAGATTGAAAATCTCAAATCGGGCGGTGCGGCGATCCGTATTGCGCTGCCTGTTTTTTCGGTAGCCGGGGAGAACACGTGAGCGGGCATATTCTCGTCGTTGACGACGAAGTGGGTATTCGTGAGTTGTTGTCGGAAATCCTGACCGACGAGGGTTACGATGTGCATCTGGCGGAAAACGCCGAAGCCGCCCGCGCGTTCCGCGCCCAGCGCCGCCCCGATCTGGTTTTGCTCGACATCTGGATGCCCGATACCGACGGTGTGACGCTGCTGAAGGAATGGGCGGGCGGCGGCCAGCTCACCATGCCGGTGGTGATGATGTCCGGCCATGGCACCATCGATACGGCGGTCGAGGCAACCCGCCTCGGCGCCACGGACTTCCTGGAAAAACCGGTGGCGCTGGCGAAGCTGATCGATACCGTCAACAAGGCCATCAAGCGCGGGGTCGCCTTGCCGCGGCGCACGCCCGGCATGGACCTGTCGGCGCTTGGCAAAGGTCCGCTGATCCACGAACTCAAAAAACGTCTCACCCAAATTGCGGGCAACACCGCGCCGGTTCTGCTGCTGGGCGAACTCGGCTGCGGCTTTGAAATCTGTGCGCATTTCCTGCACCAGACCGCCAGCCCCTGGCTCGAAATCAAGGATCGCGCACGCCTCGTGTCCGACCCCCTGAGTTTTGTCGAAACACTCGGCAACGGCACCCTCTACCTGCCCGAGGTCAGCGAATTGGCGCGCCTGGAGCAGAAAGGCCTGGGCCTGCTGCTCGATCGCATCGAAGGCAGCGGCGCACGCCTGGTCTGCGCCAGCAGCCGCAGTCTTGACGCGATGGTTGCGGCAGGCGAATTCGACAGCCGGCTGTTCTATCGCCTGTCGAGTCTGGCGATCCAGGTGCCGCCGTTGCGCGAGCATCGCGAGGATGTGCCCGACATCGCCAACTTCATGCTGGCGCAGCTGGTGGAGGGGGGCGTTTGTCCGGTGCGGCGGCTGAGCACGCCGGCCCTGAACCAGCTGCGCAATTTCGACTGGCCGGGCAACCTGCCGCAACTTAACAACGTGGTGCGCACCCTGGCGGTGACCGCGCTGTCGGGTGAAATCGATGCCATTGATGTCAACCGCGCGCTTGCGCCGATGAAGCTGGCGACGCCGGTCGTGTCGAGCGGGATCCCGCTCGACATCCCCCTGCGCGAGGCGCGCGACGCATTCGAGCGCATGTATTTCGAGCACCTGATCCAGACGGAAGGCGGCAGCATGACGCGCGTTGCCGACAAGTCGGGGCTGGAACGCACGCACCTGTATCGCAAGCTCAAGCAGCTTAATATCCGGCATGGGCGACGGCTGGATGAAGACCTGTAAGCTGAAGGAACCCGCTTGAAAATCATCATCCTCGGGGCCGGCCAGGTCGGTTCCAATCTGGCCGCGAGCCTGGTTATCGAAAACAACGACATCACCGTCATTGACCTCGACATCGCCCGGCTGACGCTGTTGCAGGATCGTTTCGACCTGCGCACGGTACGCGGCCATGCGGCGCATCCCTCGGTCCTGAAACAGGCCGGCGCCGCCGACGCCGACATGCTGGTCGCGGTGACGCAGAGCGACGAAACCAACCTCGTCGCGTGCCGGCTGGCCGCCACCCTGTTCAACGTCCCCACCCGCATCGCGCGGATCCGTTCGTCGGATTTTCTGGACCTTGAACGGGAGTTTTTGTCCGAGCATTTCGGGGTGGATGACGTCATCAGCCCCGAACAGGAAGTGACGGACACCCTGCGCCGCCTGATCGAGTATCCCGAGGCGCTTCAGGTGCTCGACTTTGCCGAAGGCCGGGTTCGGCTGGTGGCGGTGCGCGCCTACCATGGCGGGCCGCTGGTGGGACACGAACTGCAGGACATCAAGCGGCACATGCCGGATCTGGAGTGCCGCATTCCGGCGATCTACCGGCGCGACCGCGGCATCGTGCCCAAGGGCATTACCGTGATCGAGCCGGGCGACGAAGTGTTTTTCCTGGCGCGCAAGCGAGACATTCCTTCCGTGATGCGCGAACTGCGGCGGATGGAGCGACCGGTCAAGAAGGTCATGATTGCCGGCGGCGGCAATATCGGGCGGCGGCTGGCGGCACAGATCGAGCGTGGTTACGACGTCAAGGTCATCGATCACAACAAAACGGTCAGCAACCTGCTGGCCGAGCAGCTTCACCACACGCTGATTCTTCAGGGCGACGCGACCGACGAAGAACTGCTGGACCAGGAAAACATCGCGGCCATGGATGTTTTCTGCGCACTGACCAACGATGATGAGGACAACATCATGTCCGCGCTGCTGGCCAAGCGGATGGGCGCGCACCGCGTGATCGCGCTGATCAATCGCTCGGCCTATGTCGATCTGGTGCAGGGCGGCGAAATCGACATCGCCATTTCACCGGCGCAGGCCACGGTCGGACCCTTGCTGTCCAAGATTCGGCGCGGCGACATGGTAGCCGTGCATTCGCTGCGGCGCGGCGCGGCCGAAGTGCTCGAGGTGGCGGTGCATGGCGACGCCAAAACCTCCCGCGTGGTGGGCCGGCGCATCGGAGAAATCGATCTGCCCGAGGGCGCCGCGATTGCTGCCATCATTCGTGGAGAAGAGGTGCTGATCGCGCACCACGATACCTTGATGGAGGCAGAAGACCATCTCATTCTGTTTGCGCTCAACAAGCGCATCATCCCCAAGATCGAAAAACTGTTTCAGGTTGGATTCGGCTTTTTCTGAGCCCGCCCATGCATCGTTTCATGTTTGTCCTGCATGCGCTTGGCCTCGTGGTTCTGATTTTCTCCTTCACCAAGTGGGCCCCTCGACTCCTGGAAGAGCTGAAGTTGGGCGCTGGTAACATCCCGGTCATGTCGAAGCCTGTCTGGCGGATTGTCTGATGTCGCAAACCCTGTCTGTCATCCACATTTTCTCAAAAGTGCTGATGCTGTACGCGTTCGCTTTTTTGCTGCCGCTGGGGGTTTCCCTGGCGTTGGGGGATGGTGCGTATCTGGCCTACGATGAGGCCATGCTGGCGACGTTTTTGTCGGGGCTGTTTCTGTGGCTGCTGTCGCGGCGAGGCAAGAAAGAGTTGCAGACGCGGGACGGTTTTTTGCTGGTAGTGGTGATCTGGACGGTGTTGCCGGTGTTCTCGACAATTCCTCTGCTGGTTTACATGCCGGATCTCAGCTTTACCGATGCCTACTTCGAAGCGGTGTCTGGTCTCACGGCAACGGGTGCCACGGTGCTGTCCGGCCTGGATGACCTGCCTGCCTCCATCAACGTCTGGCGCACGCTGATGCACTGGATCGGCGGCATGGGCGTGATCGTGCTGGTGGTCGCCGTGCTGCCGATGCTGGGGGTCGGTGGCCGGCAATTGTTCAAGGCGGAAACCCCCACGCCGATGAAGGACAGCAAGCTCACCCCGCGCATGGCTGAAACCGCCAAAGGCCTGTGGCTGGTTTATGTGCTGTTTACCGTGATCTGCATGCTCTCGCTCTGGGCGGGAGGCATGGGCTGGATCGACGCCATGGTTCATGGCTTTAGCGTGATGGCGCTCGGCGGCATGTCGTCACACGACGCCAGCATGGCCTACTTCGACTCTCCTTTGCTGGAGTCGATTGTCATGCTGTTTGCGCTGATTGCCGGCATCAGCTTTTCCACGCACTTCATGGCGTTTCGCATGCGCAGCCTGCTGGCCTATCGGCTCGATGCCGAAATCCGCTGGTATTTCGCGGTACTTGGCATCAGCATCCTGGGGCTGACGTTTTTCCTGCACTACAAGGGTTTTTATCTCGATTTCCCGGAAGCCCTGCGCCACGCAGCATTCAATACCGTTTCCATCGCCACCACGCTTGGGTTTTCCACCACCGACTACAACGTGTGGCCTTATTTTGCCCCGCTCTGGATGCTGTTTCTGTCGAGTTTTATCGCCAGTTCGGGTTCCACCGGCGGCGGCATCAAGATGCTGCGGGCAATCCTGCTGTACAAGCAGGTGTATCGTGAACTGATCAAGCTGGTGCACCCGCGCGCAGAGATCCACACCAAAGTTGGCCGGCAGGCGGTCCCCAATAAAATCATCTATGCGGTGCTGGCGTTTCTGTTTATATATGTCGCCTCGATTGTGGTGCTGTCGTTCGTGCTGTCCGCATCGGGCCTGGATGTATTCACGGCGTTTACGGCGGTGGTGGCGATGGTCAACAATACCGGCCCGGGTTTGGGACAGGTCGGCCCCGCCGGAACCTATGCGGTGCTGAACGACTTCCAGACCTGGGTGTGCAGCTTTGCCATGCTGCTGGGGCGCCTCGAGTTTTTTACGCTGCTGGTGGTATTCACCCCGGTTTTCTGGAGAAAGTAAAATCTCTCCAATAACCTGCTGCGCGTCCCCCAGCGGGGCGCACCCGGTGCTCGAAATCCTCATGTATTCGATATACATTCCGGCTTCTGCGCGCCGTTCGCACCCCGCCGACGGCCTGCTCGCTAAGGTTATTGGAGAGATTTATGCCATCCATCGCGGACTTTGAAGCCATGCTGCAACAGGGCCGGGACAATGCCCTGTTGCGGTTTTCGCTCGGCAACGAATATCTCAAGCAGGGTGATGCGGCGAAGGCCGCCGCGCATCTGAAATGTGCGGTCGAGCACGACCCCACGTATTCGGCGGCCTGGAAACTGCTGGGGCGCGCGCTGACCGATGCCGAGGCCTGGACCGATGCGCTGGCGGCCTACCGCCAGGGCATCGCGGTGGCCGAGGCGCGCGGTGACAAGCAGGCGGCCAAGGAAATGGGCGTATTTGCGAAGCGGGTCGAAGCCAGGCTTAATCAATAAGCCGCTTGGGTTAAAATCCGGGGATTGAATTTTTCGGGAGCAACAAATGACGCGGATGGTGAATTGTGTGAAGCTCGGTCGCGAAGCCGAAGGCCTGGCCTTCCAGCCGGTGCCGGGCGATCTGGGCAAGAAGATTTTCGAGAACGTGTCGAAAGAGGCGTGGGCCGGCTGGCAGCGTCACCAGACCATGCTGATCAACGAAAACCGGCTGAACCTGGCCGATGCGCAGGCGCGCAGCTACCTGATGGAACAGATGGACCGCTACTTTTTTGGCGGCGGCAGCGTCGATGCGGCTGCGGGCTACGTTCCGCCCAGCAAGTAAACCGCAGCTGGAACCATGCAAACGGGCTCCCGCGGGAGCCCGTTTGCATGAAGCGGCGAAAAATTACAGCACTTCTTTTTCGATTTCTTCCAGCGAGGTGTGGCGCACGTCCTTGCCCTTGACC
>JBFHXL010000044.1:0-10151 GCA_041599035.1 Thiobacillus sp.
GAGCATGATCGGCACCCGCGCAATGTCGGGCTCCGACGCGATCAGCAGCAGGAAACGCACCATCGCCGCCTCGGCGTCGAGCATGCCCTCGTCCATGTTGATGTCGATGACCTGGGCGCCGTTTTCCACCTGCTGGCGCGCCACATCGAGCGCCTTGTCGTATTCGCCGTTGAGAATCAGGCGGGCAAAGGCCTTGGAGCCGGTGACGTTGGTGCGCTCGCCGACGTTGACGAAGAGCGAATTCTTGTCGACGTTGAACGGTTCCAGCCCGGACAGACGCATCGCCGGTTCCAGCCTGGGCGGCACGCGCGGCGCCACCCCTTCGACTGCCTTGGCAATGGCCTCGATATGCGCGGGCGAGGTGCCGCAGCAGCCGCCGACGATGTTCAGCAGACCCGAACGCGCCCATTCACCGATGTGGACCGCCATTTCGGCGCCGTTCATGTCGTATTCGCCAAACGCGTTGGGCAGGCCGGCGTTGGGGTGGGCCGAGATGAACGCGTCGGCCTTGCCCGACAGCTCCGCCACATACTGGCGCAGCAGGTCGGGGCCGAGCGCGCAGTTGAGACCAATCGACAGCGGCCGGGCATGGCGCACCGAATTCCAGAACGCTTCGCCGGTCTGGCCCGACAGGGTGCGGCCCGATGCATCGGTGATGGTGCCGGAGATCATCACCGGCAGCCTGAGATTGTTCAGCTCGAAATACTCCTCGATCGCAAACAGTGCGGCCTTGGCGTTCAGGGTGTCGAAGATCGTTTCGACCATCAGGATGTCGGCACCGCCCTTCACCAGGCCGTCGATCGCTTCCAGGTAGGCCACGCGCAACTGGTCGAAGGTGATGTTGCGGAAGCCGGGATCGTTGACGTCGGGTGAAATCGTCGCGGTGCGCGAGGTGGGGCCGAGCACGCCGGCGACGAAGCGCGGCTTGTCCGGATTGGCTGCGGTGGCTTCGTCGGCCGCCTCGCGCGCGAGCCGGGCGGCGGCAAAGTTGAGCTCGGCCACCAGGTCTTCCATGTGGTAATCCGCCATGGAAATCGAGGTGGCGTTGAAACTGTTGGTTTCCAGGATGTCCGCGCCGGCCGCCAGATATTCGGCGTGGATAGCCTTGATGATGTGCGGCTGCGTCAGGCACAAGAGGTCGTTGTTGCCTTTCAGGTCGTGCGCAAAATCGGCAAAGCGCGTGCCGCGGTAATCGGCCTCTTCGAGCTTGTATGACTGGATCATCGTTCCCATCGCACCGTCGAGGACAAGGATGCGTTGGGCGAGCAGGGAGCGGATCAGTGCGGAGCGGTCGGGCATGATACTGTTGAAAATCAGCAAACCCGAATGTTATCACCGCGCCGGGACGGGAACGGCCGCGGGTGTCGAGTCGTTGCCACTCCCGTCCGGTTTGCCACGGGGTTCGAGCCTCTGCGTGCGCCAGAAATGGGCCAGCACGGCGCTGTCGGGCGTGGCGTGATAATTGCGTGTCTTGTCCTTGCGCTAAGCTTAACCAATCCAGGCTCAACCAATTCAGGCTCAACCAAACCGAGGTTTGCCAAATAAACAGATGACTGCCAGACGCCGAATTCAGAAAATCCTGCTTGCCCTGTTGCTGGGCGCCCTGTTCCAGCATCCGCTGTTCGCTGCCGACCGCACGGAAAAAGCGTCGGTGTATTACGAAGATGCGCGGGTGCGCATGACGCACAACGATACCAAGGGCGCCATCGTGCAGCTGAAAAATGCCCTGCAGCATGATCCGCGCATGGTTGCCGCGCACCTCCTGATCGGGCAGGCCTACCTCAAGGCCGGACAGCCGGGTGCGGCCGAACGTTCGCTGATGGATGCGGAAAGGCTGGGGGTGGACCGCACGGAAACGGCGCTTCCGATGGCCCGGGCACTATTTGAACAGTTGAAATTCCGTGCCGTGCTGGATCGCGGAATGGCCGAGGGTCTGTCGGCCGCAAGCCGGGTCAGCTTGCTGACCCTGCGAGGCCAGGCGTTCATGGAGCTGGGCGAATATGACTCCGCCGGCAAAGCCATGCAGGAAGCCGAGTCCATCGATCCGGCCGCGCTGAACGTGATCGTTGCCCGCGCCACGCTGGAACTGGCGCGGGGGGAGCCGGATGCCGCGCGCAGGCTGGCCGAGCGGGCAGTGACGCTGGGGCCGGGCGATGCCGATGCCTGGAACATCCTGGCCTCGGTGCGCCATGTCCAGGGCGATATCCGCAAGGCTGAAGAAGGCTACACGCGCGCACTAAAAATCAATCCGCACTTGCTGGACGCCCGGATCGGGCGCGCTTCGCTCAGCCTGGATGCCGGCAACGACAAGGCTGCCGGGACAGACCTCGTCTACATACAAAAAGCCAAAATCACTGACCCGCGAGCCTCCTATCTGCTGGCGATATGGTTCGCTCGGCAAGGCAACGACAAGACGGCACGCGAATATCTGTTCGCCACCCAGCGCCAAGTCGAGATGGTGCCGGCCGAGATCCTCAAGCATCGCAGCCAGATTCTGATGCTGGGCGGATTGGCCAATCATGGCCTGAACCAGCCGGAAAAGGCCAAGGCGTATCTTGCGGACTACATCAAGCTCCACCCGAACCAACTTGGCGCGCGCAAGCTGCTGGCCTCGATTCATCTCGCGGCACGCGATAACGCGCGTGTGGTGGAGGTGTTGTTGCCGGTACAGGACCAGTTGCCCGGCGACCCCGACGCCCTGACCATGATGGCCAATGCCTACATGGCGCTAAACCGGCATACCACCGCCGCTGCCCTGCTGGAAGAGGGAATGCGGCAGTCGGACGCCAAACCCCAGGTGCAAAGCACCCTGGGCTTCAGCCTGCTGGCAAGCGGACGCCAGGACATGGGCATGCAGCAGCTGCAGCAGGCGTTTGCCCGGGATGCAGGTCAAGCGCGGGCGGGGATGGTGCTGGTCACGAATTATCTCAAGCACGGCCAGACCGGAAAGGCGCGCGAGGCGGCTGACCGGCTGGTTAAAAAGAACCCGAACAACCTGACCTTGCTGAACCTGCAGGGCGTGGTGCGCGGCATGCTGGGTGACCGCAAGGGTGCGCGACAGGTGTATGAAAAGGCACTGGCGCTCGACAGGACCTTTCAGACCGCACGCTTGAACCTGGGGCGCCTGGACCGCGTGGAGGGTCACCCGCAGGCGGCGCGCGCCCGCTTTGCCGAAGCGCTGAAGATCGACCCGGGCATGACTCAGGCCATGAACGAAATGGCGGGCCTGGAAGACGCAGCCGGCAATTATCCCGAAGCGGTGCGCTGGCTGGAAAAGGCGCGCGGGGTGCGCCCCAACGATCTGACCTCCGGCCTGCAACTGTTCGAACTGCATCTGCGCCATGCCAAGCCCGACCGGGCTCTGGCCGTGGCCCGGGATCTGCGCGCCGTGGCACCCGACAATATGGATGTGCTGGCGGCCTATGGTCGCGCACAGGTCGCCCTGGGCCAGATTGAGGCGGCCCGCAAAACGTTTGAGGGCATGACCCGGCGAGCGGGCTTCGACGTAAAGAACCTGCATCGCATCGCACTTTTGCAGATCGCTGCCGGCGACCGCACCGGTGCGGAATACAGCCTGCAGAAGATCATCCTGCAGCAGGAAAACTACATGCCTGCGCACGCATTACTGGCCGAACTGGAAATTTCGGCGGGCAAATATGCGTCTGCCGAAACGCGCATCCGGCGTTTGCTCGGCAATGCAGAAACAAAAGTGGAGGCCCAGCGTTTGCAGGCTGAAATGTACATGCGCCAGAAGCGCTACGATCAGGCCGTGTCGTCCTATCAAGCCGTGCTGAACAAGGCCGACACCCTGGATAACGCCCTCGGCCTGTATCGCGCCTGGCAGGCGGCAGGCAAACGCCAGGAAGCGGTCCGGCATATGGAAGCGTGGAATCGCGCGCATCCCGGCCAGCCTGCGGCGCAGGGTGCGTTGGCCGAGGCGTACCTGGCCGCGGGTCGTTACCCGGAAGCCCGGCAGACCTACGAACGCATCCTGTCCCGCGACAGCAACGATCCCGTCGCGCTTAACAACCTGGCCAATGTCCTGCTGCAGCTGGGCGACAGCGGCGCGCAGGCGATGGCCGAACGCGCCTACCGGGCGGCGCCGCAGGATGCCAATGTGGCCGACACCCTGGGACTGGTCCTGCTCAAGAACGGCCAGGCCGAGCGCGCATTGAAGTATTTGCGCGAGGCGCGAATTCGCGCGCCCAGAAATGCTGCAATTCGCGAGCATCTGGCGCAGGCACTGGACGCGACCGGGCGTGCGGGTGAGGCCCGGGAGGAACGGGCGGCGGCGCAGTCGCTGCGGGCGGGACGTTGATTGCCTGGCCGTGAAATGTGCGGCCATCGTTGCAAACCTGGGTCGGATGAGGACGGCGTTTGCGTGAAAAGCGACAAATGAAATGTCGGTTTTTTTTACAATCGGAGGGGCCTGATTTGAAGCTGGAATATCAGGTAATTGATTTATATGGTTATTTTATACATGGAATGATCATTGCTAGATGTTTGGGCAGAGGGCTAATAGGAGCATGACAATGACGAATAAAACGAAAATCGGCGGGTGGGTCGGCGCCATGTTGCTGATCATTGGCACCCAGGCGCAGGCCGAAATTACCTGGAGGTTCGATGATAATGCGGGTGAATCATTTGCCTTAGGCAACACGGTTTCCAAAACTTCGGGTGGAGTGAGCGCAACCGCACAGGCCTGGGCGAACACCAATAATGGAGTCACTACTGGCTCTGGATCCTCGGGCCCCCATGGGAGTAGCAGTTCATCGACGGCTGCGAGTTACACGCTGGAAACGGCTTATCTGAATACATATAGCTGGGGCATGGGGGTGAAAAACCAGGATGCCAGCACTGACTTGAGTTATGGCGACAAATCCGAGACCGGCTCCACAGAACACTCGATGGACAACAACCAGCGCTACGATTCCGTGCTGTTCAGCTTCAACAGCGCGATTGATCTGAACTCGGTGACCATCGGCTGGAAAGGCACCGATTCCGACATCAGCGTTCTGGCGTATACCGGAACGGGATCCTGTGTCGGGGCTGGCACCTGCTCGGCGGACATGAGCGGCAAAACCTATGCACAACTGGCTAACTACGGCTGGTCGTTTATCGGGCATTACACCAATCTGTCCATCAATACGGCCAAGGACGTCAATGTGGACAATGTCACGTCCAGTTATTGGCTGATCGGTGCGCTGAATCCGCTGGTGAGCGCCACCAATATCACCAAGGGCAACGACTACGTGAAGCTGCTCGCTCTGTCCGGCGATAAATACATGCCACCCTGTACGCCGGGAACACCTGGTTGCGGCGGCAAAGTGCCTGAACCCGGCACGCTGTTGCTGATGGGCGCAGGCCTGTTCGGCCTGACCCGCATGTCGCGACGCAAAGCAGCCTGAGATTGCTGAAGTACTCCCAAGCCCGCGCAAGCGGGCTTTTTTCATTGAGCTGTTGATCTCTGTTGTTGTCCGGATAAGCTTACTGCTATGGTGAAGTCACCATGCCCCGGGAGTTTTGACCAATGAAACAATTCAGTCCAACCGAAGCCCACGCCTTTTTGCAGTCGCATCCCGAAGCCGTGTTCATCGATTGCCGCTCCGAGATCGAATACCTGTTCGTCGGCCATCCGCTCGGCGCGATCCACATTGCCTGGCAGGACGGCCCGGACTGGGATGTGAATCCGGATTTTCTGGGCCACGCGCGCAAGGCGGCGTCGGTCAACCGTCCGGTGGTGCTGATCTGCCGTTCCGGACGGCGATCGGCCGATGCCGGGCGTTACCTCGAAAAATACGGCTTTCCCGAGGTGTACAACGTGGTGCATGGATTTGAGGGCGAAATGGACGAAGCGCGCCACCGCTGCACGAAAAATGGCTGGCGCTTTGATGGTCTGCCGTGGGAACAGACTTGATGGATTGATCCGCGAATACCCAAAGGGCATAAAGGGCGCGTGGCGGAAATCAGGCAAGGCACGCCCCCGCCGCCAGCCGAAACCGGCTTGAGGATGTCTTCGTGTTTCTTCGCGTCCTGCGCGGATCAAACGTATTAAGCCTTAGCCCAGCGAAACCCCCAGCCAGGCGCCGATGAACCAGGTTGCCAATCCGGCGGCGCCCCCGATCGCCAGCATGCGCAGTCCGCTCAGGATGGCATGGCGGCCGGTGAACAGGCTCATGCTGGCGCCGACGGCAAACAGGCCTGCGGCGGTGAGCGCGATGGATGCGGTGAGGGCGTGGCCGTGGCCCAGAAGGAAGGGCAGCAGCGGCAACGCCGCGCCCGCCGTAAACGCCGTAAACGACGAGATGGCCGCCACCCACGGCGAGCCGAGTTCGTCCGGGTTGAGGCCGAGTTCCTCGCGCGCCAGGGTGTCGAGTGCGCGCTCGGGATCCTGCATCAGGGTGTCGGCCACCCGCCGCGCCTCGTCCATGGGCATGCCCTTGGCGGCATAAATCAGCGCCAGTTCGGCCGCTTCTTCCTCCGGATATTCTTCCAGTTCGTCGCGTTCGAGGCCGATCTGGTACTCGAACATTTCGCGCTGCGAGCGCACCGAGACGTATTCGCCCGCGGCCATCGAGAACGCGCCCGCCAGCAATCCGGCGACGCCGGTCAGCACGATGATCGACGGTTCCTGCGACGCGCCGGCCACGCCATAAATCAGCGCGGCATTCGACACCAGTCCGTCGTTGACGCCGAACACCCCGGCGCGCAGGGCATTGCCGGCACTGCCGCTCTGGTGGCGCTTGCCGAAGTCGTCAAGACGGGTCGGCATGGCATGCGGCGGATTTTTGGTGTAGATCGCCATGCCGCGCACTTTCATCGCCGCCAGGATGCCGCGCATGGCGCGCGGCTTGAACACGCGGGGAAGGCTGGCGACCACGCGGGTGCGCAGTTCGGGGTGGAACGCGTCCGGTACCTGGCCGCCTTTTTTCACGATGATGGCGAGCCAGAGCTCAGCCTGCTCGTCGGCCGCCTGCGCCAGTTCCTTGAACAGTGCTGCGCGCGGGGTGCCGCGTTCGCATTCGGCCACCACGCGGTAGAGCCAGGCTGAGCGTTTTTCTTCCTGCCAGGATTCGCGCGGGTCGCTCATGCAGTTTGTCTCCGGTATTGAATTGCCTCGGCGAGATGCGCCGTGGTGAGGCTGTCGCTTGCGGCCAGGTCGGCCACGCTGCGTGCCAGTTTGAGCACGCGGTGATAGGCGCGTGCCGACAGGTTCAGCCGTGCGATCGCCTGTTTCAGCAAGGCTTCGCCGGCAGCATCCAGTTGGCAAAATCTATCGATTTCCTGTGTGCCCAGCGCGGCATTGGGTTTGCCCTGGCGCGCCATCTGGCGCTCGCGGGCGGCCTGCACACGGGCGCGGATGGCAGCGCTCGATTCGCCCGTGCCGGCCTGCATCAACTCGTCCTGCGTCAGCGCCGGCACGCTGATCTGGATGTCGATGCGGTCGAGCAGCGGCCCGGAAATGCGTGCGCGGTAACGGGTAATTTGATCGGGGGTGTCGCGGCACGCCTGGGTGGGGTGGCCGAGGTAGCCGCAGGGGCAGGGGTTCATCGCGGCGACCAGCTGAAACCTGGCGGGAAAATCGGCTTGCCGCGCGGCGCGTGAAATCGTGATGTGGCCGGTCTCCAGCGGTTCGCGCAGCACTTCCAGCACCTGGCGCGAGAATTCGGGCAACTCGTCGAGAAACAATACGCCGTGATGCGCCAGCGAAATCTCGCCCGGCCGCGGGTTGCCGCCGCCGCCGACCAGCGCCACCGCCGATGCGGTATGGTGCGGCGCACGAAAAGGACGGCGTTGCCAGTGCTCAAAACGAAACCCGCCGTTGAGCGATTGCACGGCGGCGGCTTCCAGCGCCTCGGTCTCGTCCATCGCAGGCAGGATGCCGGGAAAGCGCGCGGCGAGCATCGACTTGCCGGTGCCTGGCGGTCCGGCCATCAGTACGGAATGACCGCCTGCGGCGGCGACCTCGAGTGCGCGCTTGGTCGCGGTCTGGCCTTTGACATCGACAAAGTCGGGGTAGTCGGGTGCGGCGCACGGGCTGTCCGGGGCCGGTGCGGCGAGCGACGTCTGCCCGCCAAGCCAGGCACAGACGTCGAGCAGACTGGTCGCGCCCAGCGTGTCCACGCCGCTGGCGAGTGCCGCCTCGGCGGCCGATTGCACGGGCAGCACCAGTTGCCGATGGGCCGCCCGTGTCGCCAGGGCCATTGCCAGCGCGCCGCGCACCGGCCGCAACTCGCCGGTCAGCGCCAGTTCGCCGGCGAATTCGGTGTGACTGAATTTGTCGGCAGGAATCTGTCCCGACGCGGCAAGGATCGCCAGGGCTATCGGCAGATCGAAGCGTCCTGATTCCTTGGGCAGATCGGCGGGGGCGAGGTTGACCGTGATGCGGCGCGCCGGGAATTCGTAATGCGCGTTCTGGATCGCCGCGCGCACGCGGTCGCGTGCTTCTTTGACCTCGGTTTCGGGCAGTCCCACCAAAGTGAACGCCGGCAGTCCGTTGGCCAGATGCGCTTCGACCACGACCTCGGGCGCGTCCATGCCGTTTAACGCCCGGCTTTTGACGACGGCGACGGCCATTTACTCGGCGCGCTGCTTTTCCAGTTCGGCCAGGCGTGCTTCCAGCTGTTCGAGCCTGGCGCGGGTGCGTGCCAGCACTTCGGTCTGTACGTCGAATTCCTCGCGGCTCACCATGTCCAGTTTGCCCAGCATCGAGGTGACGCCGGCCTTGAGGTTCTGTTCGATGTCTTTCGCCGGGGACTGCTTCAGCATCTCACCGAGCTTGCCGGCGACATCATTGATAAAAGCGGGGTTCGGGAATTTCGGGTTCATTGAGCGGCCTCCGGTAACGGGGAGAGTGTAGCAAGCAGCGGGCCGGGACGAACAGCACGAAGACCGTGCATGGCCGCGCCACGACGCACTATAAAAGTGCGGGCCATCGGGGGTAGGGCAGGGGGGAATTAATAAGCCATTGTTTATAAACATTAAATTATTTGGCACGCCGTGTGCTATGGAAGAAAGTGCGATTTTGCGCACACTTACTTTCGGAGAGATTCATGAAAAAACTTGTACACGCTTTGGTTCTGGTCGGCCTGGTGGGTGGGCCCACTTTCGCAATGGCAGCTGAAGAAAGCCCGCACAGCCTGAGCGCCAACGTTGGCATGACCAGTGATTATGTTTTCCGCGGCGTTTCCCAGACCGGTGGCGACCCCGCCATTCAGGGCGGCCTTGATTACTCGCACAGCAGCGGTTTCTATCTCGGTACCTGGGGGTCCAACGTCGGCTGGATTGAAGACTTCCAGCATTATGCGTCCGGCAATGTGGAAATCGATGTTTACGGTGGTTACCGCGGTGGCGTTGGCGACGATATTTCCTACGATGTGGGCGCGATCCAGTACCTGTACCCGGGAACAAAAGCGGGGGCGACGACCGGTGACACCACCGAACTGTATGCCTCCGTGGGCTGGAAGTGGTTCACCGCTAAATATTCCTATTATGTCAGCGACGAAGTCTTCGGCTTCGCCAATGCCGATGGTTCCGACTACCTGGACATTTCCGCCAGCCTGCCAATCGGCGAAACCGGCCTGACCGCAGGCGCGCATTGGGGGACCTTCAGCTTCGACAACAACAAGGGCCAGGATTATGACGACTGGAAAGTCAGCTTGGCTTATGACATGGGCAAGCTGAGCAAGGTCATGTCTGACGTGACCGTTGGCGTGGCGTACACCGACACCAATGCGAAAAAAGCCAACTGGCTTGACGATCGGAATCACTTTCTGGGTGATGCCACGACGACCGTCTGGATTTCCAAGTCTTTTTAATCAGATGGCCTGTCGGAGCGGGGCAGGTGACCGCTCCATTTTTCTCTTCTCATGAATCTGGGAGATAACATGAAATTCGTAACGGCAATCATCAAGCCGTTCAAACTGGACGAAGTACGCGAGGCGTTGTCCGCCATCGGCGTTACCGGTTTGACGGTTACCGAAGTTAAAGGATTCGGGCGGCAGAAAGGCCATACCGAGTTGTATCGCGGCGCGGAATACGTGGTCGATTTTCTGCCCAAGGTGAAAATCGAAGTGGCGATCAAGGCCGAGCTGCTGGAGCGCGTGATCGAAGCGATCGAAAAGGCGGCCAACACCGGCAAGATCGGCGAC
>JBFHXL010000045.1:0-10140 GCA_041599035.1 Thiobacillus sp.
CGCGCCGCGCTTCCCGGTCGTCGTGGATGCGTCCGAGTGCTTTCAGATGCTGCGGATTGAAGCTCTGGATGCCGAGCGAGACACGCGTCACCCCCGCTTCACGAAAGCCCGCAAACTTTTCGGTTTCCACGGTGCCCGGGTTGGCCTCCAGCGTAACCTCGGCGTTGGGCAAGAGCGGCGTGAGGGTGCGCACGCCGGTGAGGATGCGATCGATGCCTGCCGCCGAAAACAGGCTGGGCGTGCCGCCGCCGAAAAACACGGTGTGGATTTTGCGCCCCCAGATGTCGGGCAGCGCGCACTGCAGATCGAGCAGCACGGCGTCGATGTAGGCGGCCTCCGGAATACCCTGTGCCGCGTGCGAATTGAAGTCGCAATACGGGCATTTCTTCACGCACCACGGCAGATGAATGTAGAGCGACAGCGGCGGCGGCACCTTCAGGCCGGCGCCGGCAACATGCACGACCGACTCAGCCAAGCCGCTTCAGCTTGTCTGCCAGTTCACGCAGGGCCTGGCCGCGGTGCGAAACGGCGTTCTTCTGATCCGCCCCGAGTTCGGCGCCGGTCTTGCCGAATTCGGGGACCAGGAAATAGGGGTCGTAACCGAAGCCGCCCTCTCCGCGCGGCATATCGATGATTTCGCCGAACCAGCGGCCCTCGGCGATCAGCGGCTCGGGGTCGTCGGCGTAGCGCACCAGCACCATCACGCAGTAATAATGCGCGCGACGGTTAGGCTGTCCCTCGAGGGCGGCGATGAGCTTTTCGTTGTTGCGCGCGTCGGACTTCGGCTCGCCGGCGTAGCGTGCCGAATACACGCCGGGTGCTCCGTTCAGTGCCTCGACGCAGATGCCGGAGTCATCGGCCAGCGCCGGCAGGCCGGTGTGCGCGCTGGCATGGCGCGCCTTGGCGAGGCAGTTCTCGACGAAGGTGACGTGCGGCTCGGGGCATTCGGGAACGCCGAAGTCCGACTGCGGGGCGGCGGCGATGTCGAGCGGCTCGAGAATGCGCGCGATTTCGCGCAGCTTGCCCGGATTGCCGGAGGCGATGACGATTTTTTTCATGGGCTTCCTTTTGGTTTTTTTATCCGCGAAGGACGCGAAGAAACGCGAAGGGGGATTCGGATTTTCTTCGTGACACTTTGTGATCTTCGCGGATCAATTCGCTTGTAATGCTGCCTGTTGCGCCGCGCTGATCTGCATGATGCCGGCCGTGGCCAGGTCGAGCAGCGCCTCGAGCGTGGCGCGGGAAAACGGCGTGCCTTCCGCGGTGCCCTGCACCTCGACGATGCCGCCACTGCCGGTCATCACCACGTTCATATCGGTGTCGCAGTCCGAATCCTCGATGTAATCAAGGTCAAGCACCGGCTGCCCCTGATAGACGCCGACCGAGACGGCGGCGATGCTGTCGCTGAGCGGCGTCTCGGCCAGCTTGCCATCCTGCAGCAAGCCGGCGACGGCATCGGCCACCGCGACAAAGGCACCGCAGATGCTGGCACAACGGGTGCCGCCATCTGCCTGAAGCACGTCGCAGTCGATATGCAGCGTGCGCTCGCCGAGTTTTCTCAGGTCCACCACTGCGCGCAGGCTGCGCCCGATCAGGCGCTGGATTTCCTGGGTGCGCCCGCTCTGCTTGCCGCGTGCGGCTTCGCGATCGGAGCGCGTATGTGTGGAACGCGGCAGCATGCCGTATTCCGCCGTCACCCAGCCTTCTCCGCTGCCTTTCTTGTGCGGCGGGATCTTGTCGAGCACGCTGGCGGTGCACAGCACGCGCGTATCACCCATGACGACAAGCACCGAGCCCTCGGCGTGCTTGGTGAACTGACGGGTAAACGACAAGGTGCGCAAGGAGTCAGGCGCGCGGCCACTGGGGCGGGAAATGGCGGACATGGGGGACAGACAAAAAATGGAAAGCGCGATTTTACCGCGCCCGTCGCGCGCGTGCTCGGCGCGCATTCATTGCCGCCCGTTTGGTCGGCGCTTACTTGGCGGAGATTTTCTGGATGGCCTGCTGGATTTCGGCAATCGCGCGTTCGATCTCGTCGTCCGATACCGCCGGAGCGCTGGGCAACGGCCGCATCATGTTGATCTGGGTGGTGATGCCGCCTTCCGGAAGCGCCAGGGTCGAGATGGAATCCTTGCTCGGCATCCGCGCTTCGCCCCAGGTCATGGCGATAAGGCTGAGGTTGTCGCCATGCTCGCCGCCGCGGAATTCGGCATGATCCATCAAATGGCGCACGGCGTCTTCCAGCGAGTAGGCATGCAGGATGGCGGCGAGTTCATGGGGGTTGATCATGCCCCAGATGCCATCGGTGCACAGCAGCAGGGTGTCGGCGTCATGCAGGAGGATCGGCGCGTTGCATTCGACCTGCGGCGCCACATAGCCACCCAGACAATTGGATACCTTGTTGCGCTCGGGATGGGTGCCGGCCTCATCTTCGCTGATGAGACCGTCACGCACCATCTGGGCCACGGCGGTGTGGTCCTCGGTGCGCGCGGTCAGGCTGCCGCCGCTGAACAGGTACAGCCGCGAATCGCCCACATGCGCCCAGTACGCCGTATCGTCCTGAATCACGGCGGCGACGCAGGTGGTGTGGGGGATTTCCAGCAAATCCTGGTCGACGGCGTAATCGTTGATGGCGTAGTGCGCGAGGGTAGTCGTCTCGTCCAGAAACGCCATCGGATCGTCCAGCCGCGGCTTGGCCATCTTCTGGAACTGGTCGGTCAGCGTCTGTACCGCGATCTGAGCCGCAATTTCGCCGTGCATGTGGCCGCCCATCCCGTCAGCCACCACCATCAACAGCGTATCGCGGCTATAGGAATAGGCAACCCGGTCCTGGTTGTTTTTGCGTCCACCCTGGCGCGATGCCTGATAAATGGTAAATTTCATGGCCGTACTTTAGAACAATTCCCTACTCAGCGAACGCTTGAGACTGGATAAAAAAGAGAAGCGTGGCGGCGTCATCGCACTGCGATCCATCAGCACTTTCTGCAGGCTGAAGACGCTTTGCGGACGCTCCATGTAATTGAGCTTCAGGCACTGGTCGATGGTTTCCAGCAACTGGTCGGAATAGGCGCCGCGCCAGTTGACCATGGCCGGCACCAGTTTGTCGTTGAGCAGGCGTGCATCCGCCGCCTGCGGCGGATAGCCCGCCAGGCAGGCGTACAGGCTGGCGCCCACGCTATAGACATCGGACCATGGCCCCAGCCGTTCGCGATTGTGGTATTGCTCGGGCGCCGCAAAACCCGGTGTGTACATGGGTTGCAGCTTGCTTTCTTCCAGCGTGAGCGTCTGCCGTGCGGCGCCAAAATCGATCAGCACCGGAGAGCCGTCCAGGCGGATATACAGATTGGACGGCTTGATGTCGAGGTGCAGCAGTTTCTGCGTATGCACTTCGCGTAAGCCGTTCAGCAACTGGGAAAACACCCGCCGGATGAAGCTTTCCCGAATGGTGCCGCGGTTCGCCTGGATGTGCTGCTGCAGCGTCTTGCCGCGCTCGAAGCGCATCACCATGTACACGGTGTCGTTGGCGCGGAAAAAGTTGGTCACACGGATGACGTTGGGATGGTCGATGCGCGCCAGCGCGCGGCCTTCCTCGAAGAAGCACTTCATGCCATGGCGGAAAATATTGTTGTTCTCGGTCGAGTTGGCCTGCACGATGACCGAGCCTTCGGTGCGCAGCACCAGCGCGCCCGGCAGGTATTCCTTGATGGCCACCGACTGGTTGTTGTCGTCGCGCGCGAGATACACCATGCTGAAGCCGCCGCCGCCGATCTTGCGCACAATGGTGTATTCGTTCAGCCGGTATCCGTTTGGAAGCGCCTGATTGGGTTGAGTCGCCATAGTTGAACGTCTATTATCTTTGTCTGTTTAGCTGGGCATGCCGAAAAAACCGGCGATGATCCACACCCACGAAAATCCTGATTGACTGCACACACACCACCCATGACCACCAGCATGACAGGGTTCGCCACCCACAGCCTCAACCTCGACCATGCCAGTGTCAACATCGAGCTGCGGAGCGTCAACCAGCGTTATCTCGAACTGCATTTCCGCCTGGCTGACGAATTCCGCAGCCTGGAGCCCCAGCTTCGCGAGCTGATCCAGCACCATCTCGCGCGCGGCAAGGTCGAATGCCGCATCAGCCTGGTTGCGCGCCCTGCTGCCACCCAGGATAACGGCCTCAACCCGGCCATTCTTGAGCGCCTTATGCAATGGCAGGCTGACGTGCTGCAGCACCTGCCCACCAGCGCACCCCTCAGCGTCAACGATATTTTGCGCTGGCCCGGAGCGCTGCAGACCGCAGAGCTGTCAGCGGAAACACTGGGCAATGCGGCGCTGGCCGGGATGCGCGCCACGCTGGACGAACTGGTGGAAAGCCGCCGGCGCGAAGGCGCCAAGCTCAAACAGCACATTCTCGACCGCCTTGCCGCCGCCGAGGCCCAGGTAGCGGGCCTGCTGCCGCTATTGCCCACGCTGATCGCCGCCCAGCGCGACAAACTGGCGCAACGCCTGCACGAAGCGCTCGGCGAAGCCGGCCATGAACGGCTGGGCCAGGAGATTGCGCTGGCGGCGCAGAAAGCCGATATCGACGAGGAACTCTCCCGCCTCGCCACCCATTTTTCCGAAGTGCGCCGCGTGCTCGATCAGAAGGGCGCCGTCGGCAAGCGACTCGACTTCCTGATGCAGGAACTGCATCGCGAGGCCAATACCCTGGGCTCCAAATCCGTGGCGGTGGAAACCTCGCGCGTCTCGCTCGAACTCAAGGTATTGATCGAGCAGATGCGCGAACAGGTGCAAAATATAGAGTAGCGTTTCACCCCGTCGCACAACACTGTCGTATCAGAGAAGCGTGAATCGCCCCCTAGTGCGAAGTCGGACGAAGATAAAACCAAGGTTTCACAGAATGTCTTCAAGGGCGGGTAGCGGGAACAATTGCGGGAGTTAAGCCGCATTCTGGGGAAGCAAGATGACTGGCTAGAGGACCTGGCGGACTTGTATGAATAACCATACTATCAGCCAGGTTGGTCATAAAGAGCTATTGAGCCCCACCTCGCCAAAGGGGTAGATTCTCCCCATCGGATTTTATGTATCAATTGATAATTATGAAGGCGTCCAAATGAGAATTAAATCGTTTCTTGGTCTTGTGTCAGTCTGGGTAACTTTATTGGGAGTGTCGGCCCCCGCTGTAGCTGATGTATATGATATTTATGTAACCGGCGCTGGAGATGTTGTGAATGGGCGCTACTGGGGTTGGTATGGAAATGGCACGTGGCAGGATGCCGCAGCAAATCCTAATAGGGTATATCACGAGTATGAGCCCGGTTCGGGAAATTCAAGCAATACGACATTGAGCTTTGATTTTTCGTCCGTTAATCTCTTACCAAATGATGTTATTTCAGTATCGTTAAACTACAACATCCTTGATATATGGACTTCGGGAAGAGATGATGTTGGCTCTTTTTCGGGTGGTGGCAGTGTGCTTCACAGTAACGGCACCGGCTGGAAGGCTTTTGACGTAACGAGTAGTTTTGTGGCCTTGCTTGGCAATTCCACTACGACGGCTGGCTATAGTTTTAATTACACTGGCTTTTCTGGTTTCACTTTTTCCAGTGCCGAAGGGGGAGATCCATCTTTTCTACGGATTACAACGGCCGTCCCCGAACCCGAAACCTACGCCATGCTGATAGCTGGCCTTGGTCTGATGGGTTTTGTTGCAAGACGCAGGAAACAAGCTGGCGCGTAATTTCTGCTTCTCGTTTGTCTATTCAGACCCTGCTTCGGCGGGGTTTGCTTTTGGAGTACCCGAAAAGCCGTAATTGACAGATAGTTTAGTGACGACCCTGAACCGAATCCCGCCCATTGAGGCGGGTTTTTCTTTAGTACTAAATGAATCGGATAGAATTGACTCAGCAAAGGGTACGCCCTTGAAAATACTGAATAACCGAAACCGGGGACAACCATGATGACCACCAACCCTAGCAAAGGCGTGCTTTATATTGTCAGCGCCCCCTCCGGCGCCGGCAAGACCAGCCTGGTCAAGGCGCTGCTCAAATCCGACCCCGCCATCCGCCTGTCGGTGTCGTACACCACGCGTACATCGCGCCCCGGAGAAACCGATGGCCGCGACTACCACTTCGTGACCCGCCAGCGCTTCGAAACGATGCTGTCTGAAGGCGAGTTTCTTGAACACGCTGAGGTTTACGGCAATTTTTATGGCACCTCGAAAGGCAGCATTGCCCATGACATCAACATGGGCCACGACATCCTGCTGGAAATCGACTGGCAGGGGGCGGCGCAAGTGAAATCGCATTTTCGGGAATCCGTGTCGATTTTCATTCTGCCGCCGTCCTTCAAGGCCTTGCGTACCCGGCTCAAGGGGCGTGAACAGGACAGCGATGAAGTGATCGAGCGCCGGCTTGCCGCCGCCGCCCACGACGTCGCTCACGCCAGCGAGTTCGACTATATAATGGTCAACGATGATTTCGACCATGCCCTGCAGGATATGCTCGCCATCACCCGCAGTGTTCGCCTTGAAACTGCACGCCAGCTGGATCGGCACGCCGTGCTGTTCGACGAATTCCGACGTATCTAAACCGCCTCGCCTGAAGCAGGAGTATTTCTATGGCACGCATTACCGTTGATGACTGTATCGACATGTTCCCCAATCGTTTCGAACTGACGCTCGCGGTGACCTACCGTGCGCGCCAGTTGGCTCAGGGCTCGCAGCCCATGGTTGAAGCGAAGGATAAATTCATCGTCACCGCGCTGCGCGAAATTGCAGCGGGCAAGGTTGGGCCGGAAATCCTCAACCGAGGCCGTGCCTGAGCACGCGCCTGTTCCTCAGCCGGCGCACGCGCCGGCGATGACGCACGCATTCGAATCGCTGCGTCAGGTGCTGAACTACCTGCCGGCGGACGAAATCAGCATCCTCGAAGAGGCCTACGAATTTAGCCGTAGCGCCCACGAAGGCCAGTTCCGCAAAAGCGGCGAACCGTACATCTCCCATCCGCTCGCGGTCGCCGGCATCCTCGCCGGCTGGCATCTTGACGCCCAGACCCTGGCCGCCGCGCTGCTGCACGACGTGGTGGAAGACACCCCCGCCACCGCAGGTGAAATCGAGACACGCTTCGGCAAGGCCGTGGCGCTGCTGGTCGAGGGAGTCTCCAAGCTCGACAAGCTGACATTCGCCTCCGAGCAGCACGCGCAGGCGGAAAATTTCCGCAAGATGCTGCTGGCGATGGCGCAGGACGTGCGGGTCATCCTGGTCAAGCTGGCCGACCGTCTGCACAACATGCATACCATGGACGCCATGCCGGCCGACAAGCGCCGCCGCATCGCCGCCGAAACCCTGGAGATCTACGCGCCTATCGCCAACCGGCTGGGGCTGCATTCGGTTTACCAGGAACTGGATGATCTCGGCTTTCGTTACAGTCACCCGAACCGCTACCGGGTGCTGGCGAAAGCGGTCAAGGCGGCCCGCGGCAACCGCCGCGAACTGGTCGAAAAGATCAAGGTAGTGTTGCAGGAAAGACTCGAGCATTGCAAGATCGAGGCCACCATCACCGGCCGGGAAAAGCACCTCTACAGCATCTACCGCAAGATGCAGGAAAAGAACCTGGCCTTCTCCGAAGTGTTCGACATCTACGGCTTTCGGGTCGTGGTTCGCGACCAGCCATCCTGCTATCTGGCGCTCGGTGCGCTGCACGCGCAGTACAAACCGATTCCGGGCAAGTTCAAGGATTACATCGCGATCCCCAAGGCCAATGGCTACCAGTCGCTGCACTCGATCCTGTTCGGCCCCAATGGCACGCCGATCGAAATTCAGATCCGCACCACCGACATGAACCATCTGGCCGAATCCGGCATCGCTTCGCACTGGATGTACAAATCGTCCGATGCCGTGTTGAATGAGGTGCAGACGCGCACCCATCGCTGGCTGCAGTCGCTGCTGGATATCCAGGCCGACCACGGGGATTCGACCGAATTCCTGGAACACATCAAGATCGACCTGTTCCCCGACGAAGTCTATGTGTTCACGCCGAAAGGCAAGATCATGGCGCTGCCGCGCGGCGCCACGGCAGTAGATTTTGCCTTTGCCGTTCACACCGACATCGGCCATCGCTGCATTGCCGTCAAGGTCAATTACGAATTGATGCCGCTGCGCACGCAGTTGCGAAACGGTGACCACGTCGAGGTGCTTACCGCGTCCAACGCCAGCCCCAATGCGGCCTGGCTAAATTTCGTCGTCACCGGCAAGGCGCGTTCCCACATTCGAAACTATTTGCGCAATGCACGCGTCGAAGAGGCTGCGGCACTGGGCGAACGTCTGCTCAATCACGCCATTGCCACGCTCAACCCCGACGCGGCCAAGCCCGGCGCGGCAGTATGGGAACGGGTGATCAAGGAATATGGCGTGCAGTCCAGAGAGGAGCTGTTTGCCGGAATCGGGTTGGGGCGCAAACTGCCGCTGGTGGTGGCGCACCAGCTGCTGCACGTGCAGGGCGAGAAAACGGGCGAGCCGGCCCATCCCCACGCCATCAGCATCCGCGGCACCGAGGGCATTGCAGTCGAACTGGCCCAGTGCTGCCACCCCATACCCGGCGACCCCATTCTCGGGTTCATCCACAAGGATCGCGGCCTCATCATTCACACCCATGACTGCCCGTCGATCCGTGCCTTCCGCGCCGACCCCGACAAATGGCTGGACGTCGAATGGGAAGCCGAACCGGGCCACATGTTCGATGTCGCAATCAAGGTCGTCGTCGGCAACCAGCGCGGCGTGCTGGCCAAGGTGGCGGCCGCGATTGCCGAACATGGCTCCAACATCGGCAACGTCTCGATGGACGAAGAGGATGGCAGCCCCTACACCATCCTGTTTTTCACCGTGCAGGTGGAAAACAGGATGCACCTTGCACGCGTGATGCGCGGTCTGCGCGGCCAGCCCGAAGTGGTGCGGATATTCCGTATCAAGGGCAAGAAAGATGGCCGCTCCGCACCAATTCAATAGCCCCTTAAATTACCGCCCCCCGGAATCACTCACCATGAATAAAAGCATCATCCAGACTGCCGACGCACCCGCCGCGATCGGAACCTATTCGCAGGCGGTTCGCGTCGACCATACCGTGTATCTATCCGGGCAGATCGGCCTCGAGCCTGCCTCCATGCAGTTGGTCGAAGGAATCGATGCGCAGATCCACCAGGTGTTCAAGAACCTGGCGGCAGTAGCAGCGGCGGCCGGCGGATCGCTGTCCGATGTGGTGAAGCTGAACGTGTTCCTGACCGATCTCGGCCACTTTCCCAAGGTCAACGAAATCATGGCCGGCTATTTCAGCCAGCCCTACCCGGCACGTGCCGCAGTCGGCGTGTCTGCATTACCGCGCGGCGCACTGGTCGAGGCCGACGCGGTGATGGTCACCGGTTAATTTCACAAGTTGAAAGCGGCTTCGCCGTTTTCCTTTCCGGTCAGCCCGGCAACCGCCGCCAAACTCGCCCGGCTCGGCCTCACCCGCGATGCCGATCTGGTGTTGCACCTGCCCTTGCGCTGGGAAGACGAAACCCGCATCACCCCGATCCGTGACCTGCTTCCGGGGCAGACCGCGCAGGTGCAGGCGGTGGTGCGCGAGGCCAGCGTCGCCTACCGCCCGCGCCGCATGCTGAGCGTGACGGTCGAAGATGCCAGCGGCGTGCTCGGTCTGCGCTTTCTGAATTTTTATCCCAGTCATCTCAAGCTATTTCAGCCCGGTGCAAGTTTCCGCTTCAACGGCGACGTTCGCGGCGGGTTTCTGGGACTGGAAATGGTGCATCCGCGCTTTGGCAAGGCCGACGACGCCACGCCCCTGCCTACCCAGCTCACGCCGGTGTATCCCACCACCGCTGGCCTCGGGCAAGCCACGCTGCGCAAACTGGTCATGCGTGCGCTGGAAGCGCCCATCAGCGACACCCTGCCGGCCGACTGGCTGGTCGAACTCGGCTTGCCGGAACTGGAAAGCAGCATTCGCCTGCTGCACCAACCGCCGCACGACAGTGCGCTGGCAGAACTCGAATCGCACCGCCACCCGGCCTGGCAGCGGCTGGCATTCGACGAATTGTTGGCACAGCAACTATCCCTGGCCACGGCGCGCCGGCAACGGAAAAGCCACCGCA
>JBFHXL010000046.1:0-9939 GCA_041599035.1 Thiobacillus sp.
CCTCGACCGCTATCACCCGGTTCTGCGCATCGAGAAACACGCAGCAGAACACTTCGTAGGGTTTGTTGCGCAGCATCAGCCGCAGGTAATCGCGCACGGCCTGCGGCGACGCCAGGGCGTCGCCCGCCTGCATGTCTTCGGCGAGCGTGCGGCGCGCCATTTCCATCACCGCCTGCAACAGCGCATATTTGGCTTCGCCCACGCCGGGCGCGGCGCAGGCGGAACGCTGGTCGGCCCGGCACAAGCCGCCGAGGCCCCCGAAGCGCTCGATCAGTTCACGCCCGAGATCGACCGCGCTCTTGCCGATTACGCCGGTGCGTAAAAATACCGCGACCAGTTCGGCATCGGTTAGCGCCGCCGCTCCCCGCTTCAGCAGTTTGTCGCGCGGACGTGCATCTTGCGGCCAGTCACGAATCGCCATGCCTCCCCCTCTCTCCCGTAGAATATCGCCATTGTTTCAGCGTGGGAATCGAGACCGTGTCGCTGGCGTTCAAAAAAATACTCCTCGGGGTGACCGGCGGGATCGCTGCCTATAAGGCGGCCGAACTGTGCCGCCTGCTGGTTAAGGCAGGCGCCGACGTGCAGGTGGTGATGACCGCTGCGGCGCAACAGTTCGTGACCCCGCTCACGTTTCAGGCTTTGTCCGGCAAACCGGTGCTGGCCTCGCTGTGGGATTCCGCCGGTGCTGATGGTATGGCGCACATCCAGCTTTCGCGCGATGCCGATCTGCTGCTGGTGGCGCCGGCGTCCGCTGACTTCATGGCCAAACTCGCGCAGGGGCGGGCGGACGATGCGCTGTCGACCCTGGCCCTGGCGCGAGCCTGCAGGCTGGCTGTCGCGCCGGCGATGAACCGTGAAATGTGGGCGGCGGCGCCCACCCGGCGCAATCTGGAACAGCTGCATGCGGACGGCGTGAGCGTGCTGGGGCCGGCGGAGGGCGAGCAGGCCTGTGGTGAAACCGGCCTGGGGCGCATGCTGGAACCGGCCGACATCATGAATGCGGTATCGGGCCTGTTAAGCCGGGGCGCGCTGGCGGGCAAACGCGTGCTGATCACGGCCGGCCCCACCCTCGAGGCGATCGACCCGGTGCGCGCGCTGACCAATCGGAGTTCCGGCAAGATGGGCTACGCGGTGGCGCAGGCGGCGGCCGAAGCCGGCGCCGAGGTGTGTCTGGTTTCGGGTCCCACCTGCCGGATTACGCCTGCGGGGGTGCGCCGCGTCGACGTGCAAAGCGCGGCGGACATGCGTGCGGCCGTGCTGGCTGAATTGCCTTGCGATGCGTTCATTGCAGTGGCGGCGGTGGCGGATTACCGGGTGGACGCCGTCGCCGCGCAGAAAATCAAGAAAAGCGCCGACAGCCTGACGCTGCATCTGGTCGCCACCCCCGACATTCTGGCCGAAGTGGCCGCCCGTCCCGATGCGCCTTTTTGCGTGGGCTTTGCCGCCGAGACCGAGCAGCTGGCCAAGCACGCCGAAGCCAAGCGCATCCGCAAAAAGCTCCCCCTGCTGGTCGGCAACCTGGCGCAGGACACGCTCGGGCAGGACAGCGCCGAGCTGGTTCTGTTCGATGAGCGGGGCGCGCACCCGTTGCCGCGCGCCGATAAACTTACCCAGGCGCGCCATCTGGTCCGCCACCTTGCAACCCTGCTTGACTGACGAAATCCCGACGAAAATGAAGATGGATGTGAAGATTCTCGACACCCGCCTGCGCGATCAGCTGCCGCATTACGCCACCAGCGGTTCCGCCGGACTCGATTTGCGCGCCTGTATCGATGCGCCGATGACGCTGGCGCCGGGTGAAACCCAGCTGATTCCCACCGGCATGGCCATCCATCTGGCCGATCCGGGCTATGCGGCGCTGATCCTGCCGCGCTCGGGTCTTGGCCACAAGCATGGCATCGTGCTGGGCAATCTGGTGGGGCTGATCGATTCGGATTATCAGGGCCAGCTCATGGTTTCCGCCTGGAATCGGGGGCAGCAGCCGTTCGAACTGGCGCCGTTGGAGCGCCTGGCGCAGCTTGTCATCGTGCCGGTCGTGCAGGCCGAACTGAATGTGGTGGACGATTTCGAGAGCAGCCAGCGGGGCGAGGGGGGGTTCGGGAGTACCGGCCGCCAGTAGTGTCGGAATTCTTTACACTCGGGGACGTAAACCCACTTTCTTGACGGGGTTTGGTGGGGGCCAGGCGTTGAGGCATGGATTTTGCTGAGTAGAGCGCCATGCCGGCCGGCTTTAGACGCAGAATCGAAAGCCGGCCTTTACGGAGATAACGAATAAGAGGTTGGCGCCTGTTGGCGTTTACGTCATGCCCCATACGTCCATATTGCGGTTTGGTCTGGTCCTTGTCGCAGCCCTGGTGCTGCTGGCGGGACTCGTCACGTCTGCGATATTCCTGACGCGGCCACAGACAGCGCCCGTTCCGGAAGAGATCGGCAAGCCGGTGATGGCCGCGCAGATCGAATTCATGGCCGATGCCATGCGCCGAAGCGCGGCGCGCATTGCCGCGCATCCGCAGACGCTGGCGTGTTTTGCCACGGCAGCGCCCGAGGTATGCCAGGCGCAGGCGGCCAACCTGCACGCCCTGAACCAGGATGCGACCGTTCTGTTCGTCACCGATGGACAGCGTCAGCTGTTGCCGGGCTTCCTGCCGGGCGAGACCCAGCGCCTTTTGACCAGTGCCGGTCGCGGCGGCGCCGGCGCCATGGCTGCCGCCACCTTCAATCTGTCCCTGTCGCACCCCGTGGTGGGGCGCGACGGCACGCGGCTCGGCTTTGTCATCGTCGAGCAGAGTGTGCCGCAGCTGCAGGCGCTGTTCGACACCCTGCCGTTGCCGGATGCCGCCGCCTATGCCGAATTGCAGCAAAGCCAGGCCGGTGATGCGACTGTGGTGCTGATGCGGCGCGGCAATCAGGCGGTCAAGCGCAACGCCCACGCCACGCTGGTCGCGCTGGCGGGGACGCCGTGGCAGATCGCGGTGTGGCGCCCCGCCACGCCGGCAATCGAAAACGTGGCGCCTTATGTGCTGGGCTGGCTGGTGGCCAGTCTGGTGATGGCCATTCTGGTGCTGGCGACCGTGCTGGCGGTGCGCAACCGGGTGACCGACAGCCTGCGGATCCTGGTGAAATTAACCAATGATGTGCGGCAACAGCGCTTGCGAACGGATTACCCGATCAGCCTGGTGGAGTTTCAGACCCCGCTCGAGACCATGCTGAAACTGGGCAAGGTGATGCTCGGCCGGCAGAAAGAGGTCACCTCCCTGGCACGGCTCGACCACCTGTCCCAGGTCAACAACCGGCGCGGCTTCGACGAAAAGCAGAAGGAACTGTTTGCCAGCCTGAAAGACGGCTGGTCGCACAGCCTGCTGATCCTGGACATCGACAACTTCAAGCAGGTGAACGATACCTTCGGCCACGAGGCGGGCGACCAGTTCATCATCAAGTTCGGCAACGCGCTCAAGACCTGTTTGCGCAACAGCGACTTCATTGCCCGTCTGGGGGGCGACGAATTTTGCGTGCTGTTCCCGTTCACGCCGCTGGATCGCGCGCAGGAACTGGCCGAGCGCCTGCGCACCAAAATGCCGGAAAGCGTGGAGCTGATTCCGGGGGTGACGCAAAAGCTGTCCTGGAGCGGTGGCCTGTCCGAGTATAGTCGCGACGACAAGGAAGAAAACGAAGCCCTGGCGCGTGCTGACGCCGCCTTGCTGGAAGCCAAGCGCGGCGGCCGCAACGTTACGCGGATCAGGGCCGCCGCCTGAGCCCCATCAGCACGAGACCGATTCCCAGTATTCCCCACAGCACCAGCACTGGCCGATTGCCCCAGCGCACATACGGCGTGCTGCCGGCATAGCCCTGGATTTCGCCGGAGAGACTGCCGCTGGTGAAGGGCGGCAGGCTGGCCAGCCTATGCCCTTTCGCATCGATGATGGCGGTGACGCCGGTATTGGTGGCGCGCAGCATCATGCGCCCGCTCTCCAGCGCCCGCATCTGCGACATCTGCGCGTGCTGCCAGGGTGCGAACGAATCACCGAACCAGGCCAGGTTGCTGACGTTCACCAGCACGCTCGCCGCCGGCAACTGGCGGATGATCTCCTCGCCGAAGGCATCCTCGTAACAGATATTGGCCGCCACCCGCTGGCCGCCGATGGCGAGCGGCGCCTGCCGGATGTCGCCGCGCGCAAAGTCCGACAGCGGAATGTGCAGCACCCGGATGACCCAGCCCCAGATCGCCTTCAGCGGAATATATTCGCCGAACGGCACCAGATGCACCTTGTGGTAGCGCTGGCTGGGGGCGGTGCCCAGACTGATGACGCTGTTGTAGTAGGCGCCGGAGAGCGACCCGGTCGGCAGGCCGGTCAGCACGTCGCCGCCGTTTTTCCGGCCGAGTGCCGCGAGCCCGGCACGATAGCTGTCGGGGAGATCTGATTCGAACAGCGGCAGCGCGGTTTCCGGCAGCACGATCAGTTGCGCGGGTGCGGCCGCGGCCATGCGTGCGTAGATTTCCAGCGTGGCGCGGGTTTTTTCCGGCTGCCATTTCATGTCCTGCGGAATGTTGCCCTGCAGCAGGGCGACCGAAGTCGGTGCGCCATCCGCTGTGGTCCAGTCGATTTTGTACAAAACCTGACCGCCGACTCCCGTGGCCACGATCACCGCGACGGCCCAGGCGCGCTGCGCGACCGGGGCGCGTGCGCGTACGCTCCAGGCCAGCAGGGCTGCGATCAGCGCCAGCAGGAACGACACGCCATACACGCCGACCAGGGGCGCATACCCCGCCAGCGGGCTGGCCGGAACTTGCGAATAGCCCATCACCAGCCACGGGAAGCCGGTGAAGAGCCAGCCGCGCACCCACTCCGTCATGCCCCAGAGCAGCGGAACCAGCAGCAGCCGCCGCAGCGCCGGTGAAATGCGCCACCTGGCCTGCAGCGCGCCGACCGTCGCCGGAAACAGCGCCAGGAATGCGCAAAACAGAAAGGTGGCGAGGGCGGCCAGCCACGCGGGCATGCCGCCATAGACCGACAGGCTGACGAACACCCAGTTCACCCCGCTGAGGAAAAAGCCCAGCCCCCAGGCGAGTCCGACGAGAAAGCCGGCGCGTGCCGACGCGGTGCGCGCCAGCAGTCCGAACAGCAGGGCCAGGCTCAATAGCGGCAGCGGCCACCAATCGAGCGGTGCGAATCCGGTGACCGCCAGTGCGCCGGCAAGCAGGCTAAGCAGCAGGGAAAAAGACATGCGCTGCATGGCCGGGTGCTTACTCACCGCGGCCGGCCAGGCGTGAATCAATGCAGGGATTCAAAATCGATATGGCCGTCGATCAGGGTGTAGCGCACCCGACCTTGCATCGGATGGTTGAGGAAGGGCGTGTTATCGCCCTGGCTGGCCAGCGTTTTGGGCGTAACCACCCACTCGGCGGTCTCGTCGAAAATGCAGATATCGGCGCAACTGCCGACCGACAGGTTGCCGCCGGGCACGCCCAGAATCTGCGCCGGCTTCCATGAAATCAAATCGATCGCCTGCATCAGCGGCACGCCCATTTCGCGTGCCCACTTCAGCGTCAGCGGCAGCAGCAGTTCGACGCCGGAGGCGCCCGCGGCCGATTCGCCGAAAGGCACCTGCTTCACATCCTCGTCGACCGGGGTGTGATCGGAGCACAGCGCGTCGATGGAGCCGTCGCGCAGCGCTTCGCGGATGGCATCGCGGTCGCGCAGGCTCCTCAGCGGCGGCACCAGATGCAGGTGCGAGTCGAAGCTGACGAGATCGTTTTCCGACAGATGCACGTGAGTGCTGGCGACATCGCAGGTGACCGCCAGCCCCTGCGCCTTGGCTGCGCGCACCATGGCGATCCCTTCGCGCGTCGACAGGCGTGCAAGGTGAATGCGGGCGCCGGTTTCGCGCGCCAGCAGCAGGATCGTCGCCAGCGCCACCGTTTCGGCCAGCGCCGGAATCCCGGGCAGTCCGAGCCGCGATGCCACGGCACCGTCATGCGCGATGCCTTCATGCGACAAGGACAGATCCTGCGGCCGCAGCCACAGACTGAATCCGAAGGTGGCGGCGTACTGCATCGCGCGCAGCAGAACCTGGCTGTCGGTCGGTGGTGCATCGGCCTGGGTGAAGGCGCGGCAACCGGCTTCGGTCAGTTCGGCCATCTCGGTCAGCATCTTGCCTTCGAGCTTTTGCGTCAATGCGCCGATCGGGTAGACGCGTGGCCCCGGCAGGTTCTTGGCGCGGAATTTCAGCATTTCCACCAGCCCGGGTTCGTCCAGCGGCGGATCGGTGTCGGGTGGGCAGGCCAGCGAGGTGATGCCGCCGGCCGCCGCCGCGAGCATTTCCGATTCGAGCGTGGCGCGGTATTCGAAGCCGGGTTCGCGCAGCCGCACCGAGAGGTCGATCAGGCCGGGGCAGACGATGAGGCCGCTGGCATCGAGGGTGCGGTTGGGGTGGAAATCGGCGGGCGCCTGGCCGATGGCGACAATTTTGCCGGCAGTCACGAACACGTCGGCGACTTCGTCGCGCGCGTTCATCGGGTCGATCACGCGCCCGTTTTTGATATGAATCTTCATGCCTCCGCCTCTGTCAGGTTGTTCCGGGTGCGGGCTTGGTTGTGGCGGCCGCTGACTGCATTCGCGGCCGTGCGCATCCCCGCTACGCGGGGTCCCTGCTGACTGCTCATGTCGCCCCCCCTCCCGCCAGAATCGCCATCACCGCCATCCGCACCGCGATGCCGTAGGTCACCTGCGGCAGGATCACCGATTGCGGCCCGTCGGCCACTTCGGAGTCGATTTCCACGCCGCGGTTCATCGGGCCGGGGTGCATGACGATGGCATCCGGCTTGGCGTATGCGAGTTTTTCCGGGGTGAGTCCGAAGAATTTGAAGTATTCCTGCGAACTCGGCAGCAACGCGCCCTTCATGCGCTCATTCTGCAGGCGCAGCATGATGACCACATCGCAGCCGGCGAGACCGGTTTCCATGTCGTGAAAGACCTTGACGCCCATCTGCTCGACCCCGGTCGGCAGCAAGGTCTTCGGTCCGATCACGCGCACTTCCGGCACCCCCAGCGTGGTCAGCGCATGGATCTGCGAACGTGCCACGCGCGAGTGCAGCACGTCGCCGACGATGGCGACCGTCAGGTTGTGGAATTCGCCCTTGAAGCGGCGGATGGTGAACATGTCGAGCAGGCCCTGCGTCGGATGCGAGTGGCGGCCGTCGCCGGCGTTGATCACCGAGATGTGCGGCGCCACATTGCGCGCGATGAAATGCGCGGCGCCCGACTGCGAGTGGCGCACGATGAACATGTCGGCGTGCATCGCCGCAAGGTTGTCGACGGTGTCGAGGATGGCTTCGCCCTTGGTCTGGCTGGAGGTGGAAATATTGAGGTTGACGACGTCGGCGGAAAGCCGCTTGGCGGCGATCTCGAACGTGGTGCGGGTGCGCGTCGACGGCTCGAAAAACAGGTTGAATATGCTCTTGCCGCGCAGCAGCGGGACCTTTTTCACCTCGCGCTCGCCAACGTCCATGAAGGACTCGGCGGTATCGAGAATGTGCGTCAGGATGGCGCGCGGCAGGCCGTCGAGCGTAAGCAGGTGGCGCAGGTTGCCGTCTTGATTGAGTTGTAGGTTCATGCGAGCGAGAGGGTCAGGTGGCCATCGTCAAGGCGCGATAGATTGATGTTCTGGCTGTCGGGCACGGCCAGGGTGAGGCCAACGAAGTCGGGGCGGATCGGCAGTTCGTGGCCGCCGCGATCGACCAGCACCGCCAGCCGGATCGAGGCCGGGCGTCCGTAGTCGAACAGTTCGTTCATCGCCGCGCGCACCGTGCGTCCGGAATGCAATACGTCGTCGACCAGCAGGATGGCGCGGTCCTCGAGGTCAAACGGCAGATTCGACGGTTTGACCTGCGGATGCAGGCCGATGCGCGAAAAGTCGTCGCGATAGAACGAAATGTCGAGCGCGCCCAGGGGCGTGGCGCACTTCAGCAAGGCATGCAGGCGCTCGGCCACCCATACGCCGCCGGTATGGATGCCGACAATGAACGTGTCGGGCGTAAGCGTAGGCGTGATGGCGTCGGCGAGTCGCGTAATCAGGGTAGTGGCGTCAGGCAGTGAGGCGTGCATCAAAAAATCCTTGGAGTATGAGTTGCGCAGCGACGGCGTCCGTCAGTGCCTTGTTCTTCTTGCCATGGATCCCCCGCGCATGGAGTTCGGATTCGGCGGCCGTGCTGGTGTGGCGCTCGTCCACCATGAACACCGGCAGATTAAAGCGTGATTCTAATTTGCGCGCAAAGTTTTTGGCCACCCGCGTCATTTCATGTTCGCTGCCGTCGCAATGGGTGGGGAGCCCCAGCACCAGCAATACCGGCTGCCATTCGGTGATCAGTTCGGCGATGGCCGCGAGCCGGGCCGCGGTCGAATCGGCCTGAATCACGGTGAGCGGGTGGGCGACCCCGATGGCCAGATTGCCCGACGCCACGCCGGTGCGTTTCAGGCCCAGGTCGAAGGCCAGCACCGTGCCGTGGGTGTCTGCATAGTTCAAGCGTGCCCGGCTTCTTCGGACAGGCTGGCGAAGTCGATGCCCAGCAGTTTCATCGCCGCAGGCAGGCGCTCTTCGGGTGCCAGGTCGAAAATCACCTGGGGGTCGGCGGCCACCGACAGCCAGGCGTTCTGCTTGATTTCGTCTTCCAGCTGGCCGGCCGCCCAGCCCGCGTAGCCGAGCGAGACCATGAACTTTTCCGGTCCCGCATCCTGGCTGACCGCCTCCAGCACATCCTTTGAAGTGGTCAGGCTGACGGTATCGTTGACGGCGAGGGTGGAACTGAAGGTGAGCGGCGGCGTGTGCAGCACAAAGCCGCGTTCGGTCTGCACTGGCCCGCCAAAGTACACCATGTCATGATGCAGGCGTTCGGGCAGGGTCAGACCAATCTGCTCGAACAGCGTCGACAGATCCAGTTCGATGGGTCGGTTGACCACCACGCCCAGCGCGCCCTGCTCGCTGTGGTCGCAGATATAGGTCAGCGTGCCGTTGAAATTGGGATCGACCATACCGGGCATGGCGATCAGAAAATTGTGGGTGAGGTTAACGGTTTCCATGATGTCCCTCCCATTGTAATCTGCCTCAAATCAAGCGAGCACCACTTTTTGCATCCCGCACTTAACACTATAGCGACCAGGTTGCACCGTGCCTGAATACACCCTGCCCGAATATGGCCTTGCCCTGGTCTGGTTTCGCCGCGACCTGCGCGACTATGACCATGCAGCGCTTTATCACGCGCTTAAACATGCTCGGCAGGTGGTGTGCACGTTCATATTCGACCGTGAAATACTGGATACGTTGCCTGATCCGGCCGATCGTCGGGTCGAATTTATCCACGCCAGTGTGATCGAACTGCAGCAGGCCTTGCAGGCCAGGGGCGGGGGGCTGATCGTCAAGTACGGGGTGGCAAGAGACGAGATTGTCCAGCTGGCGTCAGATCTCAAGGTCGACGCCGTGTTTTTCAATCATGATGATGACCCGGCTGCCCTGGCGCGCGATGGCATCGTCGAAACCAGGCTGCATGCGCAGGGTATTGCCGCTCATCATTTCAAGGATACGGTGATCTTTGAGCGGGATGAACTGCTGACAGGCAGCGGAACGCCCTACAGCGTTTTTACGCCCTACAAACAGGCCTGGCTCAAAAACCTGACGCCGTATTATCTGCGGGCCTATCCGGTCGACGCCTATGCCAGCAGGCTGGTTGCGCAATCGGGTGCCGTCCCGGCGTTGCCGGAGATGGGCTTTGTGCCAACCAATCTGGCCGAACTGGCGCTGCCTGCCGGGATGTCGGGTGCGGCTCACCTGCTTGAAGATTTCATGGGACGCATCAGCCGCTATCAGGAAGCCCGTGATTTTCCTGCGCTCAACGGATCATCGCATTTGTCGGTGCACCTGCGCTTCGGCGCCGTGTCCATTCGCCAG
>JBFHXL010000047.1:0-9816 GCA_041599035.1 Thiobacillus sp.
ACCGTCCAAAGGCAGCAATCCTTCGTCGACATCGGGAAAATCCTCATCCAGCGCGCGCAACGTCGACAGCGTGGCCAGCAACCCCTTTTTCCGGATCGGTTCGATCACCAGACGATCATCCTCCCGCCGAATGATCGCCTCCTCCGCATCCATCTCGAACTCGCGCGGAATACGGATCGCCTGGTTCCGTCCATTGCGAAAAAAACGGACATGTCTTCCTGTGTTCATGCATGGCCCCTTCAAAGTTGGCATATGCCGAAGCCTATGCCTTGCATATCAGCATGTCAATCAGCGGGGCCAACCACTTATATGCATCCGCACTGGCCGCAGGTTGGCAATACCTCGCCGACGAAAGCCCGCGTGCCCCTGTTTTTCGCGGGCAAGCCCGCCCCTACGGGGGGCGCGTGAAATCGTGGGCAGGACGCAAAGGATGAAATTGTGGGAGCGGGCTTGCCCGCGATTGCCGGCGTTGATGTCGGGCTTCAGATCATTCAACCCAGCCATGGATGCTATCTTTCTAGACCTGACCCCGTAGTTCTCAAAAACATGGCGCGGGTCGCCCTGCAGGCTGGCCAGGTTCTCCAGATTGCCCGCGTACGTCAGCTTGTCCAGATTGATCACCGGCTCATCGTTCACCCGCAGCCAGTCCAGAATGAAATTTGCGCCGATAAAGCCGGCGCCGCCTGTAACCAATATCACGATGATTTTCCTTATTAATAAATAAGCCGAACCAGAGCACTATGTCCAATCCAGCAACAGCTTCTCGTAGTCACCCAGCACCTTATCCCAGGTAAACTCTGCCGCATGCCGCGCCCGGCTGGCAGTCTGGAGTTGCACCAGTTGTGTGGCATCCTCCAGCAGGGCTTCAATCTGTTGCGCACAGCCATCCTCATCACGGAAATACACCCCGCCGTCCCCCGCCACCCAGCGGTTGTATAGGTTGTCATGGGCCAGCACCGCATTGCCCGCGCCCAGCGCCTCCACCAGTGAAGGATTCGTCCCACCCACCTGATGCCCATGCACGTAAAACCGGGCATGAAAGCGCAGCGCCTGTACCACTGCCTTGTCGTAAATTGCACCAGGAAAAACGACTTCATCGGACGCCGATTCCTTCACCACACGCTGATAGGCATGATCCGGTTCGTATTTCCCCAGCACCAGCAGCTTGCAGCCGCGCGGCTTGCGCGACCATGCCCGCACCACTTCCAGAATCGAATTCTCCGGCTCGGCCCGCGCAATCAAAATGGCATAAGCGCCTGACTCCAAACCGTAAGGTGCGATCAACCCAGCGTCGGAACCATCCACCCGGTCCGAGCCATAGGGAATCATCGTGATCTTGCCTGGTGACACCCGTGTCGCCAGATGCTTCTTGATCACCGGATGGTCGGCAACCAGATGATTGCCCAGCCAACATCCCGCCCAGTCGTTCAGCCAGAACCAGGTCTTCGCCACCTTGCCCCACTTCTGCCGCCGCCACTCCACGCCGTCCATGTTGATGACGTTCTTTAGTCCCTTCAGGCGATACAGCGCACAGAACACTGCCGTGTTGTAACCCAGCGTCAGCACCAGGCCCTTTTCGCCCGAAGCATGCAACGTCGATTTCCAGTCGAACACAATCGTGCCCGCCGCACCCGTCGTCGCCACCGGCATGCGCACCCGCCGCACCCCGCGCCATTCATCCTCGAACACCGGGCCGGTGCCGTCTTCCTGGCAATACACCGTCACCTGCCAGCCATGTTCAACCAGATAAGGTGCCAGATGCTCGGCAAAGGTTTCGAAGCCGCCATGGGCAGCGGGCACCCCGCGCGTGCCGAGGATACGGATATGTTTTTCACTCATGGAACGTCGTACCCAAGTCTTGTCATCGTTTCGCGGAACAGCGCATCCACTGCCGGATGCAGTTCTGGCCAGCCCTTGGCCGGATTGTCGTAAAGCCGCTTGCGCGCGTAATCCGCCACCCGTGGGTCCGGCTCCAGGCCACACTGCTGTTGCAGGCGCACCAGTTCTGCCGGGTCTGCGAGCAGTGCCTCGTAAGCCACCCGGATCACCGCATCCGGATAACGCTGTTCCTGCGCCAGTCCCTCGCGCATGGTCACAATCCATTCAAGCGCCGCCCGGTTGGCATGATCGAGATCAGCCGTCGCCAGCGACCACACCGATTCATATTCCGGATTGCCAAGCACCAGCTGCTCGCGCAGGTAATGCCACTTGATGTCGTTGCGTCCCCACCAGTCGTCGGTATGCTCGCCGGATTTCACCCCCAGCCGCTCCGACCACTTCACCACCGAGGGCACCGCATCCGCCCCGCTGCGGGTAATGAAAACGAACTTCGCATCAGGAAACAAAGCGCGGACATAGCCCACCCGGAAAATCAGCTCGGGATACTTGTCCACCACCCGGGATGAACCGGTCAGCGTCAGGTAGCGAGAAAACAGTCGGTGCGCCCGCAGGCTCATGACAGAGGTGGCATCCGCTTCATCCATGCGATATTGCCCGCCCGACAACGCATAGTTGCCATTGATATCCTGGCGCGGATCAATCACGTGCCACAGCGCCTTCGGCTCGTTCAGATAGCCCACCTGCCGGTGCAGCGAAAGCAGAATGCCGAGGATGGTGGTGCCCGAACGTCCCAGCCCGGTGATGAACACCGGGCGATCCACCGCAGGCTTGCCGGGCAATGCAGCCAGCGTATTCAGCCAGGCGAACACCAGCGGGTTGATGTAGCGCCCCCTGGTCGTCAAAGGCCGGCCTTCGTACAACAGGTAACTTGCAAGCCGACGGGCCGTCAGCCCCACGCCCGATGCAAGATAATCCCGGTCCATCTGGGCAATCATGCGGCCCCTCCTCTGTTTTCATATTGTTTTGAGCGCTGCGTCCCGCCCACCGCCACGCCCAGTTCCGCATACAGCGCGAGCATTTCACTCAGATAGCGCTGGTGAGTGAATGTCGTGGAAACGTACTGCTGCGCGGCGCGGCCCATCCCCGCAACCGCATCATCCGGCATGACCGCCAGGCGGTGCATGCAGTCCGCCAGTTCATCCGTCTTGCCGCTGCCGAAAAGCAAGCCCGTCTCGCCGGCCCTCACCATCTCGGGGATGCCGCCAATTTCTGCACCGATCACCGGCTTGCCGCTGGCATAGGCTTCCAGCACACTCATCGGCGCGTTCTCGTACCACTCGGAAGGCAGCACGATGGCGCGCGCCTCACGCACCCATTTCCACAATGGATCGCCGCTCACAAAGCCAAGAAACTCAATGTCGCCGCCCACCTCGGCCGCCAGGGCTTTCAAGGTATCGCCTTCCGGCCCGGTGCCGGCAATGCGCAATTTCACCTTCGCCTGTGCCGCAGCGCGGATCAGCGTGGCCACGCCCTTTTCCATCGCCAGACGGCCAAAATAAAAAAAGTAATCGCCCGGCTCGTAACGGGGCGTATAGGCCGCGGCGTCCACATAGTTCGGGATGTAGGCCAGTTGCTGTTCCGGCCAGCCCCATTCCATCAGCTTCTGCTTGTAGAACAGGCTCGGCGCCACCACCCGGTCCAGATTGCGCCGGTAAAGCCCCAGCGACTTGTGCACTGCAGACTCCAGCATGATCAGCGCGCTCACCGGCAGCGAATCACGAATGCAGCGGTTGGCCACCACATGCAGCAGATTGCCCGAACGGCATTTCTCGCACACGCCGCCGCGATTCAGCATCTTGTAGGCCGGGCAGGCCAGCTTCAGGTCATGTGCCGTCATCACCGTGGGGATGCCACGCTGCTTCAACTCCCCCAGCACCGAGGGCGACAGATGATGGTAGATGCAATGGGCGTGCGCCACGTCGGCGGGAAACGTATCGAGCAGCGCAGCCATCTTGCGCTTCGCCTCCAGCGAATAAATCACCTTGCCCGCCATCGCCAGCTTGTCCTTCACCCCGTACTCATGGCCGAACTCTATCTCGTCGGCAAAAAACCGGCTCCACGGCGAAGACTCGTTCTTCGGGTGATGCATGGTCATCACCGCCGTGTCCCAACCGCGGGCACGGAACATGGCATCGTGTTCAAGGAACACAACGTCCGAGCCGCCGCGGCGGTAGTTGTAAGTATTGAGTGAAAGGAGGCGCGCGGTGGTTTTCATTCCGAACCATTCACCGGACGGTTGGGCTGCGCGTGCCAGCGGGCGACAATTTCGAGATATTGGCAATAAAGCCGCTCAGCTATCCGCTTGTAGGTCCTGTTTTCGGCAACCCAGGTCGGACCGCGCGCACCCATTTCATTTGCCGTCTCTGAATCCACAAGCAAACCAATAATGGCATCTGCAAACGCCGCAGCCGACCATGGCACGCATACACCCGCTCCGCTTGCGTCCAATACTTCACGTTGCTCAGGGTGGTCATTGGCAACGACCGGTTTACCCTGTGCCATGTACTCGATCAATTTGGTAGGCGAGGTGGAACGCAGCACAAAAGTGGGATAGAACGGTGAAACGCACACAGCCGCCCGTGCCACCCGCACTAGCGCATCACGCATTGGCATCCGCCCGGTAAACTCGGTCGCATCGGCCAACCCCAGGCGGCGTGCTTCCAATTCCAGAAAAGCGCGGTCCAGCGGGCTATCCCCTTCGCCCACGAAAATCAACCGGGCGCTTGGCCGAGTTTGGCGAACCTGCACCATTGCCTCCAGCAACACTTCCAACCTTCTCACTCGCGCCAGCGTCCCCAGATACAGCACCGTATCAGATTCGACAGTCTGTGTCGGCAAGTCCAGCAAACCCTCATCAACCCCCATTGGTACAGGCGTCATCTTCTCCAGCGGGATACCATGTCCAGCCACATCCCGTCGCATCTGTTCGCTCTGCACAAAGACGTGATCTGCAGCGGGCATGATGACTTTGTACAGCAGCCACCCGCTCAGCTTGCCAGCCAGCCAGGAGAGCGCAGGGATGCGCGCACGCCCCTCACGAGCATCCAGCACCCGTGATTCAGGAAACGGATAGGAAAGCCAGTAGGTGAATTGTCGCCCACGAATCTTGGCTGCGATCAGACACAGCAGTGCGGACACGAACTTGTCGCGCACCTGAATTAGGTCATAATCGCCGCGCAAAGCCATCCAGAATGTACGTAGGTCCGCTGCCAACTCGATTAACTTCAATTTGATGGCAGCCCGCAAACCTCCCCCTGAAGGCCGTCCAATCCAGTAGGCATTCATTCCATTCCAGTTCTCTCTCCGCCAAGGTGCAGCTGGCTCAGGATCGAACACGACCCAGTCGATGTCGAACAGGCTGCGCCTCAGATGCTCTCCAAAAAGAACAGCCACATCCACCCGTGGCGCTGCCCGGCGCCCCCCCACAACATACAGCAGGCGTCGTTTGCGCTGTGTCATGTGCGCACCCTTCCCTCTGCCAACACATGTAAGAAAGCCGAAGTCTGATTCATCTACGATGCCCTATTGACCATGCTTTCCTCACGAACGTCGACCTCTTAGCGCATTTCCAATCAAGTTTTTTTCTGCTGTCTTGAAAGACGGAAACAGCCAAGAAAAGACCATATAAAATATTATGCTCACTATCGCGCCTGCAACTGGCGACATGGCATTCGATAGCAACATACCAAGCCCCCCCGACAGGACCACCCCGAGCATGGACTTGAACGTCAACCACAAGTCGAGGTGAAACCGAATCCCGACTTTGCGCAGCCATAATTGAATCACCAGCAGGGATAACAGATTTCCCACAAACGCCCCCACCACAAACGCCCACAAGCCCAGCCAACTCAGCAAGACAACTGCAATCAGAATGGAACTCGACAAAGCAAGGTTACTGAACAGAAAGATTTCATTGCGTTCGATGGCCTGGGTCAACAACTCCAGTTGGGAGCGCAGGCTTTCCACTGCCAACACCAGCATGAATCCAGATATCAGATATGCGGCCTCCCCATATTTTCCAGCCGTCATCCAGTCCAGAAGAGGATAACCTGCGGCGAGCAACACGACTGCGGGCAAGCCCAGGGCCAGCAGACTGATGCGAAAGGTCAGGTTGGCGAAACCGCTCAACTCGCTAAAGTCACCGGTTTGCGAATATCGGGCAAAGAACACCGGCCGGATGATCCCGTGCAGCATCCGGGTCGGCAGAAACCTGCGCCCATAGTCCGCGAGGTTGTCCACAAAACCAAAAAGGCCCACATCAGATGCCCCCAGGAGTGTGCTCGCGGCGACGCGATTGGGAGCCCCTCCGTAGAGCAGTGTGGCAAGACTTTGCAAGTATCCCCACAAACCGAACTTTCTCAGCCGTGACCGGTTGTGTATTGCCCACTCGACATCCCCTTCGCCACGATGGGGATCAGCACGCCAGCGTCGCAGATAGCCGATGAGCATTAGGCTGAAGCTAAGCCCTTCGCTGGCCAGTTCCATCAGGATCACATTCTCCAGAGTAAGCGAGTGATCCCAAGCAAGCCATGTAACAGCCGCCAAGCGCAGCATGCTGCCGGACGCCAGGCTGTACTGGGTCAGCTTTTGCCACAAGAGGGATTCCAGCGCCCTCGACAAAAACATGTTCATCAGCCGGAACCAACCGACCACGAGATAGCCCGCGAGCCAGGGCAGCCACGCCTCCAGGTTGACCAGTGGCGTCCACCACGCCATGGACAGCCAGGCAAGCGCAAGCGCAATGCCGATGACAGCGCCCCGTGTCGCGATGCCATGGCTGATGAGCCGGTACATGGGCAGATTGTTGTTCGCCGCGCGCAGTTCGGGCACATAACGCACAACAGTCTGACCGATGCCAAAAGTAGTCAGCAGGCCGATCAGATTGACCACCGCCTGAAATACGGCGTAGGCGGCGAAGTGAGGAATCGGCAACGCCCGCGCAATGAGTAGCAGCGCCGTGATGGAAGAAACGGCAGTCAGGCTCTTGCCGAGCAGGAAATGGGCCAGACTGGCCCGCACCTTGGCCAGGTTGTAGTGGTGTTTTTTCATGGCCTGGGCTGGTGCGTCGTGCTCAGGCCCGTGAAAGCGAATGATCGTCTTGCATCATTTCTCGTTCATGCGCGCAAGACGGAAACCGGAGACCGAATTCGCGGGCAGTACCAGGGTCAGCCTCCCCTGGCTATCCGCCTTGAGGGTTTGCGGTTGCGCGTTCAAGACAACCGTAGGCGGATTGGTATCGGTATCGGCGCTGATTCCTTCGCGGCCGGCCACGTAGACATGCCGGACGCTCAGGTTGGCACTCGCCAATTCTGGAAATTCGACCGTTACCCGGGTTGGCCGGGACGCGCGGTTGACCAGCCAAAGTCCATATTCTCGACGTCCCTCGTCGGTGAAAGCCACGGCCCGCATGTCGTAGCCCCCCTTGTATCCGCTCAGGTTAGGGCTGCTGCTTTGGGTACCCAGGACGATAGGCAGGCGGACCTCCCGAAGAACCCGCATGGCCCAATACAGAGGCATGGGCTCAAGCGCCCTGCCGGTGTCGTCGAAGAAACTCCATTGCCCTCCTGTATGCAGAAATGCGCCTTGTATGGCAGGTACCTGGGCAATGGCAATCCAGAAATCTGCAGCCGAAATGGCACCGCCCAACCCAGCGGTGAACCTGTAGGACTGTGCACCTTTTTTTGCCGGGTGACGGATACGACCATGCTCAGTGACCCAGACCCGCGGAGGTTTTCCACCACGGACATCCGTCGCGTATTGGATGGCTTCCTTGAACATGGCCAGCCGCTCCGGAATCTCCGACACGGTGTCCTTGTCCTCCGCAGGATGGTCGTAGTAATACTGGAACGAGTAATCATCAACCATCGGCAGGGCGGTCAGCACCTCGCGCATGAAACTTTGGTAGGTGCTGCGACCGATCCGGTGTTTATATATAAAGTTGAAGTCTCGCAGGAAGGCCACGAATCGCGCGTCCGGATCCACCTTTCTGATGGCCTGGATGGTGTCCCGGGAGCGCTGGATGTATTTTTCGGTCGGCCATTCATACACGCTGCGGTCCAGTTCATTGCCCAAGTGGTAGTAGCGAGTCACAGGCTTTGTTCCGGTCTTCGCGCGCAGGTATTGGGCCAAGCGCTGGTTGCTGGCCGCGAGGGTCTCGGAGGGCAGTTCATGGACCATCTTGGTCGGGCTCCAGCCGACCAGATTGAGGGTATACCAGGGAAGACCGCCCACCTCGTCCAGAAAACTGAAATACTCGTCCGGCCCGAAACTGACGGGGATGGGCGCATGCCAATTCACGGCCCGCTGCGGCAACCGCTGCTCGGGTTTGCCTACCGCCCACTCCCAGTTGAAGCGATTGGAAATCAGGCCACCGGGGTAACGATACACGCTACCTGGCATCTCCTTGAAATATTGGAGTGCATCGGGCTTGACGCGCCCCTGGCCTGAATCGAACAACTCCTGCTGAAATGAAAAATATTCGATGTTGAACCCAAAGAATGTCGGCGGTAGGCGACGGAGTTCGGAGCCCACAATTCGCACATGCGCTGCATCGGACGCGTGTACGTCTGTCAGTGATGTAGCCGAAGACCACGGCTCTGCACAAACGGGCATAGCAAGCAGGCAAAGGGTGCCTGCCGCTGTAACGAAGCGACAACACCTAGACCGGCCCATGGCCATCCCTCCTTGATCACTATCCAGCCAAAGGTGTGCCCGCACTGCCACACAATTTGCCAAATTGATTCCTCGCTTGAGACTAGTAGTAATGATGTTTGTCCAGACCCAGTTTAAATTCGGCATCAAGGCGCCGATTGTCTTCCCGCGAGAAAGCAAGAATTTCCTCTACCACCTGCCCAATATCGCTGTCTTTGCCAATCTGCCCCTTCCCTGGCCACCGGTCGTGCAGTATTGAAAGTGGTTTTATTCGTCGCGAGCCCTCGCCGCCGAGCATTATGAATCCCGGGATGATTCCGCCGGGATTCAGAAGGCTGCGGAAAATGTGGTTGAGTAGCCGACTCATTTCCATTCCAAGCGGTCCAAACGATGTCGCATTTTCTTTTCTAAGATGAATGCCTGGCGCTTTGATACCGATAAAACTCGAAATACGTTGGAGAAAATTTTCCTGATTAGCGATCAAGTCCTCAAATGCCAGGAGCAAAACACCATTTGGAAAAGCCGCGTGCACGGCTTCCACATACGGCGTGAACAAGAATCGATCCAACGCAAACAGCGGAAGGTGATCCTTATTGCCTAGGCCGTAAAACCGCCGTACCGACCTTGTCCCACCCGACTTGAGATACTGACGGTACAGGGATTTGGCCAGGGCGTCTTGGCGGCGCAAAACCAGAATCGCCTTGGCCTCAGGAAAGACAGCCTTCAGGTTTTCAAGGATTGGGGAGCGATGGTCCAACCCCCCTTCGATCACCCCGGCATATGGGGGGCCCGATAAGGATTCGTTCGACAAGACATTGGGTTTCTCATTATCCAGAAGCTCGCGAATCTGGGCACGTGCCCGATCAGGGTCGAAATAAATTGGATCTGTCCGCGCCACGTAGGAAACAAATGACAACACCTGGGACTGCTTTGTCGTCAACAAATTCAGGTCCGTGCACGCTGGGAAAAACTGTCGCTGGAGCATTCCCGTCGCAGTCTTATGCAACCCAAGGTGCACTACAACTTGATCTACTTCACTCATCGTGTCCTCCATCGACAACTTGGCTGAAATCTCACGATCACCCGCAAGACATACACAGCAAACACACCAGGCCTCAACGGCTCAACGACCGCCTCACGCACCGCACCCTCTGGCCCGAAGCTGACGCCTGACAACGAAATCTAAACCTTGCATTGACGTCTGCAGGCACCACGCAAATCGCCGGTGGGCTTGTCGCGAAAATCGTCCCCCACGAAAACCCACAC
>JBFHXL010000048.1:0-9631 GCA_041599035.1 Thiobacillus sp.
GGGACTGGTGCGCAGCCTTGGCGAATATCCCCTATGGGACGCCGTCTGGCTGTAGGAGCGCGAAAGGCAGGGCCAGCTTGCTGGCGGTAGGACGGGGGGCTGCCACGGTGCGTATCGCGCAGCCTTGGCGATTACCCTCTGTGGGAGCGGGCTTGCCCGCGATACGCACCGTGGCAGCCCCCTGTCCTACCGCCAGCAAGCTGGCCCCGCCTTTCGCGCTCCTACAGCCAGACGGCGTCCCATAGGGGATATTCGCCAAGGCTGCGCACCAGTCCCGCACGCAGGGGGTTGGCGACGACATAGCGCGCCATCGCATGCAGGTCTTCTTCGGCGCGCACGGCATGGTCGTGATATCCCGTTTGCCATAGCGGCCGGCTGTCGCCCGACACGCTATTGATGGCGATGGCGGAACGGGATTTGATCCGCCGCATGAGCGCGTCGAGGGTTTCCTCGTGCAGGATCGTCAGCCAGTGCAGGTGGTCGGGCATGATCACCCAGGCCAGGGATTCCACCCGCCCGGCCTCGTGCTCGGCGCGCAATTCGGCCACCAGCAGGCGGCCGATCCGCCAGTCGCCAAAAACCGGACGCCGGCGGTCGGTCACCGTGGTCAGCAGGTACGCGCGCCCGGGTTCGGACACGCGCCCCTTGCGCAGGGTGTGACTGTGGGGCGCGGGCATGAGGGGGGATGGCATTTGAGGGGGTGCTGTGAGTGGGCGGTGGGGGGTGCCGATGGGATAAGTTTTACATGAGGATGGTTATTTTGTGCAGGTTTGGTTGCTGGGGGCGGGAGGGTCAGGCGTGACGGGCGGTGAAGTTGTAGGAGCGGGCTTGCCCGCGATTGTTCGCACACCGCCGCGGCACGCTGTCGCGGGCAAGCCCGCTCCCACAGGGGCGGTGCGGAATGTAGGGCCAGCTTGCTGGGGATGGGGTGCGGTTCACCGCGGTGCGTATCGCGGGCAAGCCCGCTCCCACAAAAACCAGCGCGGAATGCAGGGGCCAGCTTGCTGGTGTTGGGGTGGGGGTTTGCCGCGGTGCGTATCGCGGAAGTGGCTGACACTGTGAGGAAACAGGAAGGAAGCGGAGAGTCCCGCTTGAATCCTGAATCTCAATACGCGTTCTGGTCGCGCCAGACGACGGCGACGGTTTTGGCGATGATCATGAGGTCAAACACCAGCGACCAGTTGCGCATGTAGTCGATGTCGTACTGGACGCGGGCGCGCATTTTGTCGAGGGTTTCGGTTTCGCCGCGCAGGCCGTTGACCTGCGCCCAGCCGGTGATGCCGGGCTTGACCTTGTGGCGCAGCATGTAGCCCTTGATGAGCTTGCGGTATTCCTCGTTGTGGGCGACGGCATGGGGGCGCGGGCCGACGACGCTCATGCGGCCCTGCAGCACGTTGATGAACTGCGGCAGTTCGTCAATTGGCCGAATCGCCTTGCGTGTGTGGTAGTCACGAGATACACTGAATGCACGTATTCAAGGAGACACATCATGGCAACCTCAATCAGACTCGATCCCGCGATAGAGCAGCGCCTGGACAAACTGGCCGTACAGACTGGCCGCACCAAGGCCTATTACCTGCGCGAGTTGGTTGCGAAGGGCCTGGACGACCTGGAGGATTATTACCTTGCCGCCTCGACGATGGAACGCGTTCGCAAAGGAGAAGAACGCATTTACACACTAGGGGATGTGGAGCGCGATCTTGGCTTGGCGGATTGAACTGACGGCGACAGCCGTCAAGCAAATCAGCAAGCTCGACAAGGGCGAAGCCAAACGCATCACAGGTTTTCTGCGGCAACGTCTGGCTACGCTGGACGACCCGCGTAGCACAGGCAAGGCATTAACCGGCCCTCAACTCGGGGATTTCTGGCGCTACCGCGTCGGCGACTACCGGATCATTTGCGACATCCAGGATGATGTTCTTTGCGTTCTTGTGATCGAGGTCGGCAACCGGCGGGATGTCTACCGATAGGCAGGCCCACCCATGCAACTTGCGCCTTGATTGATTAATACGCGTTCTGGTCGCGCCAGACGACGACGAGGGTTTTGGCGATGATCATGAGGTCGAACATGAGCGACCAGTTGCGCATGTAGTCGATGTCGTACTGGACGCGGGTACGCATTTTGTCGAGGGTTTCGGTTTCGCCGCGCAGGCCGTTGACCTAATCAATCAGCAAATCTCGACGATTGCCTGCCCTTCTGCCAGCAAATTGATCGCAGCACGGCCCGCACTGCTAAACACGCCCCGTAAATGGCGGTTTGTGGCATTGCCACATGTCACCCAGAGCAACTGGGGAGGCGGCCCGAACCTGGATATCAAATCCACAAAATCACTGTCTTTGCTGATCAGCACAGTGCCCGGCTGTCTGGCCCGTTGGAATATTTCATGATCCGCCGCATCCCTTAAACCCAGATCCACGCAATGAACTGGTTTCAACCCGAAACTCGGCTTCCAGCCAGGCAGCCATCGGTCCGACGCGCAGCAAATTGCAGGCAAGCAAGGATATCCTCCCGCTCAAGGTCCGGAAAATCCGCCAGCATTTCATCCGGACTCACGCCCTCGCCCAGCATTTCCAGGATGTCGTTTACCCGGATGCGCATCCCCCTGATGCAGGGGCGTCCGCCACATTTTCCGGGCTCGATCGTGATCCGTTCCAGCAAACTTGCATTCATTGCAATTCCTTTCACGTTTGATGCCAATCGTAGCACTGACACAGATTCAAGGAGGATAACCATCCGGCAATCGCCTTACCTTATCCGATTTGTATTTTGATCAATACGCGTTCTGATCCCGCCAGACGACGACGAGGGTTTTGGCGATGATCATGAGGTCGAACATGAGCGACCAGTTGCGCATGTAGTCGATGTCGTACTGGACGCGGGTGCGCATTTTGTCGAGGGTTTCGGTTTCGCCGCGCAGGCCGTTGACCTGCGCCCAGCCGGTGATGCCGGGCTTGACCTTGTGGCGCAGCATGTAGCCCTTGATGAGCTTGCGGTATTCCTCGTTGTGGGCGACGGCATGCGGGCGCGGGCCGACGACGCTCATGCGGCCCTGCAGCACATTGATGAACTGCGGCAGTTCGTCGAGCGAGGTGCGGCGGATGAAGGCACCGAAACGGGTGATGCGGGGGTCGCAGCGGCCGGCCTGGCGGATGACGGCGCCGTCGTCGCAGACGCGCATGGAGCGGAACTTGTAGACGAGGATTTCCTGGCCGTCGAGGCCGTAGCGGCGCTGCTTGAAGATGACGGGGCCGGGCGACGACAGTTTGACGCCGACCGCCAGGATCAGCAGCAGCGGCCAGATCAGCAGCAGGATGAGGCTGGCGATGACGATGTCGCTGATGCGCTTGCCGATGCCGGATACGCCGAGGGTGGGCGATTCGGTGAGGGCGACGATGGGCATGCCGTGGATGTGGTCGATGCGCGCCTGGATCAGGTCGGAGACGAAGATGTCGGGCACGAAGTACACCGAGGCGGTGGTGTCGCGCAGTTCGTCGAGCAGCTGCAGGGTGCGCGGCTGCGCGGCCATGGGCAGGGTGATGTACACGAGGTCGATATTGTTGCCGCCGGCCTTGACGTATTCGGGGATGTCGTCGAGCCGCCCGAGCAGTTTGCCGGGGTCGGTCAGTTCGGTGCGCTCGATGGCGCGGTCGTCGAAAAAGCCGGCGACGTCCACGCCCAGCGCGATGTCGTTGACGAGGAGGCCGCGCAGTTCGGTGCCCAGGTGCCCTGCCCCGACGATGATGGCGCGACGGCGCCCGCCTTCGAGCAGCAGCAGGCGCGGCAGCAGTTTGCGGACGATGCGGTGCGCCAGCCACATGGCGACCGGGGTGACGAGCATCCACACCATCACCAGATTGGGCGGAAAATAATCCAGGTAGCCGATGGAATAGCCAAACAGCAGAATCAGCCCGGACAGGAAGAACCAGGGCATGACCACTTCGTACCAGAAGGCGCGCGGGGTGACTTCGGGCCACTTGCCGGGAAAGGTCAGGGTGAAGACGATGAGCGCAAGCAGGGGATACGGCCCGCGGAAGGGCTCGTCGAAATACAGCGTGCAGCCGATCAGCACCAGCACGGCCACGAAAGGGTCGAGCAGGATCTTGGTCAGCGACACGACGGAAAGCTGCTGCCGGAACAGCCACTGGTTGTGGTTTGTCATGAATCCAAACGCATGGTGCTGATGCGGTTCCCCTGGCGGCCTGTGGGCAGGCGCTTTATTTATCGATCCGGACCTGCCGGTCCCGGCCATGAACTGCGGGCATTATCCGGCAAATGTGCGGCTTGAAGTTCCCGGAGTATGAAAACGGCACGGGCGGGCTATTCTTGAGGCCAACCTTGAGGCCAAAGCCGCGGCCGCCCTGCCGTCATGCGCCCTGCTCCCCAAACAAAGCGGCTTCCCGAGGGAAGCCGCTTGTTGTCATGACGCCGAAGTTCAGACGCGGGCGCGGCGCCGTGCCATGAACCCGACCATGCCCAGGCCGGCCAGCAGCATGGCGTAGGTTTTGGCTTCGGGAACCGGGAGGGCGGCCAGCGCACCGCCGTAGCTGCCGCCGTTGGTGCCGGTCACCATGCCCGTCACCACCAGCCGGTAGCCAACGCCTGGGTTGAGCAGGGCGTCGATCCACAGGGCGTTGCTGGCATCCAGCGTGTTATCCGAGGCATAAACGGTCGACCCGGTGGAGTCGGTGAGCGAGATCGCCATGTTGCTGAGGCTGAAATCAAGCTTCCCGAAACTGTAGTTGAGGGCCACCGTCGTCGCTGCGGTCTGCGAGATCGAGGTCAGGTCGAATGTATAGACATCGCTAAACAGTAAGCCGACGCTTGTTTTGCCAAATGTGTTGCCCAGATCTGCCGATAAATCCGTGATGTCCCCGAGGGCGGTCGTGCTGGCAATCGGGACGGCGAAAGCCGGGGCCATGTAACTGCTGATGGCGATCAGCATCGCCGCGTAAAGTGTCTTGCTCATGTATCTTCTCCTGGACCCAGGTCCGTATTAACTGAATAGTCTTCGGCCCCGGCAGCGCGTATGAACCCGCGTCTTCCAGGGCAATTTTTTCCGCCCTACAACTTGACCACACCCTCTTGCCGGGGCATTAACCGGTCCGACCATTCATTGCGTTTTATTGTTATTGGGCCCGGTACAGGCAAACTCTCCACGCAGCAGCTATTCAGCAAAAAGCACACCAGAAAACAAGGTTGTTTGTATGTTGTTGAATTTTCAGTTGTTTTAGTTTACGTTTCGATCGTTTTCGGTCGAGCAAGCCGGCGGCGGGGCATGCACCTGTCTCATGTGTAAGAAAAACCGACAGTTCCGAAAGGCCTGGCCGCACTCCGCCGCGCGCTCAACCCTGACCGGAGCATCCTCCCGAGTGACCGAACCCAAAACAAAACGGCCCTGATCGTCTATGGGTCAAGTTACAGTGTTGAAAAACACCTGAGGCCAATAAATCCTATCATGATAGGATTTATCAGGAATTCAGCACGGCATGGTTATTTAATCCTACTACAGTAGGAATTATATTGACTACCGTGGTGTCGGCTCATATAATCCTGGCTTAATAGGATTTATGCATGCGCAAACTCTCCGTCACCCCATTCCCCGACCATTCGGTTGTCGCCAACCCGGAGGATATCGGCGTGCTTGTGCGAGCGGTTCGCACGGCTTCCGGCATGACCCTGGAGGAGGCAGCCCTTACCCTCCAAGTAGCAAAGCAGACCTTGCAGAATTTGGAAAAAGGTAAGGGCACCATATCTTTGACCCTGGTATTCAAGGTGCTAACCGGATTGGGCATCAGGCTACGCTGGCAGGCGCCTGAAGGCACAAATCCTGAGACAAGAAAGAAGGATGGCTCGGATGCATCTTGATGTTTGGCTAGACCAGGATTTCGTAGGCAAGTTGTCTTATGACCCTGGCAGCAACAGATTTGCCTTCGATTACGCCCCGGCCTGGCTGAGCCGGCCACATGCCTATCCTCTAGGTCCGACGCTCCCCTTATCGCCAGCGCCGTCGACGCCAGACGAGCACAGCGCGAGGGCGCGACAGTTCTTCGAAAACCTGCTTCCGGAAGGCCAGCCCCTGGATGACGCCGCTAGCGCATACCGGATATCGAAGGCCAATCTGACCGGGCTGCTCATCGCCCTGGGGCGTGAAACCGCGGGAGCGGTGCGCCTTGTGATGTCCGGCGCACAGGGACAGGACAGCGAGCGGCGGCGGCTACTGACCCGCGAAGAGCTCTCAGAGCGAATACGCGCACGCCCCCAAATGCCTTTCACGGTCTGGGACGGCAAGGTACGCCTGTCCATTGCCGGCTTCCAGGACAAGTTGGCCGTGCTGGATGAAGCGGGCGCCTGGTACTTGGCGGAGGGGCCTGATCTGGCATCCACTCATATCTTGAAGCCAGACCCAGTCAATCCATCGCTGGCAGGCCTCACTTCGAACGAATTCTTCTGCATGAGGCTGGCCAGCGCATGCGGCCTGGAGACAGCTTCCGTATCTCTGCACCATGTGCCTGAGCCTGTTCTTGGCATAGCTCGTTTCGACAGGTATCGGGAGGGTGCGGTAGTGCGCCGCCGTCACATTATTGATGGCTGCCAGTTACTGGGGCTGCAAAGTGGCTTCAAGTACGAGCGGCCCTATGGAGATAGCCCCGACGTTAAGGATATTCGGGATGGGGCCTCCCTTGCACGCTTCTTCGCTGCCACTGATGCAAGCCCGCAACCCGCAAAGGCCAAGTTGCAGCTACTGCGCTGGCTGGTATTCCAGGTGCTTCTTGGCAACACCGATGCTCATGCAAAGAATCTTTCGTTCTACATGACCGCCGCCGGGCCGGTGCAGGCGCCGGCCTACGACCTGCTCTGCGGCTCGCTCTACCAGGCGGACAACGTAAGCCAGGCCTATGCCATGGCCATCGGGGATGCCTTTAGCACGGAGGAACTGTCGGCCTACGAGTGGGCCCAGTTCTGTCTCGCCACAAACACCAATCCGACTTTGGTGCGCAGGGAACTCGAGCGCAGTATCAAGGCTATCCGGACCCAGCTGCCACGAGTTGCCGAGGAAGTTGCTCGCGACGGCGCGGTGAGTGGAGTGGTCAACCAAATCACGGATGTGGTGGAGGCAGAGTGCGCTCGTCAACTCACCCTGGCCCCGCTCATCAAGAAAATGCTGGACTCGGCTCGGTAGCCCACTTACCACCGGCAAAATCACCGCCAAAAGGAATCCCCCAGAGGCCAAGGCCTATGGGGGATTGTGGGAACTTAACGCCTAGCCCGATCGGGGCCGCCTGATTGCAGCAGTTTGATTAAAGCGGCGGAATCAGCCCAGGATGCGGCTTCTGCGGCTCGCCATGAACCCGACCATGCCCAGGCCGGCCAGCAGCATGGCGTAGGTCTTGGCTTCGGGGACCGGGCTGATCGTGCCGGTCACGACATTGAGGCCAACGGCGGTTTTCCAGACATCGGACGAGCTACCCAGAACACTCGTGGCAAATAACTGGTTCGAGACCTGGAGCCCGATCTTGTTGATGACGTTATCGCTCCCGCCCCAGCCTTCTGTTGTCGGCAGGGTGAGCCCGGCATTGGCCGTCCACCCGGTCTCGGCGCCGTTCACGGTTAGCGGCGAAGTCGTTGCAATGTTAGCGCTCTTCTTTTTTTCGGTCGTCCCCTCGATATCGCGGGCCGTGATATTGCCGGTCACGAAAGCGGAGGCCGAGCCGGTCAACAAATAGCGGCCAGTTTCCGTCAGGTTGATGGCCGACAGCTGGTAGCCGGGATTGGCGCTCACGGTGACACGCAAGGTCTGAACGGCACTCCCGCTGACGCCATTGGCAGAGGAAGCGCTGAAGCTGGTGGGGGCGAAAACCAGATTGTTTCCACCGGACAGGGATACGGTGCCGAAAAGCCCCAGATCCGTCGTGTCAAAATCGTAAAAATCATAGCTGACGGTGGCGCCCGTCACGGTGATGGCCAGCGCGGCGTGGCTCAATAGCGCGGCCGATACGCCCAGTAGCGTGCGTGCGACTTTGTGCTTGTGATTTTGCATCTTCTCCTGCCTCTCTTTGGTATGTGCGTCGTATCGTTATGGTTTGAAAAAACAACTCCCGGGTTCGACCTGCCCGGGACTCAAGCGCGCGACTGGCTCCGGAACAGGACGCGACGACGTCCGCCAACCAGCACGGCAGCCGCGGCCCCGACCAGCAGCAGCAAGCCGCTTGCAGGCTCGGGAACGGTTGCGGGTTCGGCCCGCTGCGTCAGAACCCGGAATCCCGCATAGGTTTTCTGGATGTAGCCCAGGCCGCCCGTGGCGTCGGCGGTCAGGGTGTTGTCCAGGGTGAGGGTAAAGCTCTGCGCTGCGCCCAGGTCGGCAGAAGTCAGGCTGCCGCCGAGTTCCCAGTCGGTGGAACCACCGGTCTGGCTGAAGAGCGAACCGGAAGACAGATTCAGCGAGGCGGATGCCGAAGTGGCCGCATTGACAGCCTCGACGCCCGTTGCCACGCCGACCTGGCTGTCGCCAAACAGGGAGTAATCGCCACCCTCGGTAAACCACAGTGTGTCGAAGACAAAGCCCGGCTTGATGGTGAAATTCAGCACCAGCGAGGCCTGGGTTGTGACCGCGCCGCCGCCCGAGGTGGCGGAAAAGGTGTTGGGCCAGAAATACACCGTATCCAGCGAACCGGACAGCTCACCCTGCTTGTACAGGCCCGTGGCACCGGATTCGTATTGGACGGTAAAGCCGTTGCCATCCAGTTCGATGGGCACGGCTTTGGCCACGCTTGCGACAGACAGCAGACCCAGGATCAGGATGGCTTGGCGGAGTTGCATCATGTTTTTCTTAATGCTGAGACAGTAATGCCCACACATAAAGCAAGTTGCGGGCCTGCAAAAGGTAATGGTTTTAACGAGTTGATATTGCTAGACAATTATTTTACGGGTACGGGATGCCTCTGTTTTTGTGGCCGGAAGTGTAAAGAAATCCGACATTTCTGATTTGGGGTCGTTTCCGCTGGCCGGGGAACGTTTCCTCTCGGTGGCCGACCTTCCGGCCCGCCGGCTGGTGGGAGCAAGCTGATGAAGCATCACATTTAGACTGCCCCGCCCAACGCCTGTCTGGGTGCGATATATGCTAGGCTCGGTACCGTTTTCGGGAGACTAGTGTGTTCAAGATTCTGCTGCTGATTGCGATTGCTTATGTGGCGTGGGGCCTGATCCGCGCGTATCAGCGCTCGCTCAAAAATCCGTCTTCGCCGGCAGGCAAGCAAACCGTCGAGGATATGGTGAAGTGCGCGCATTGCGGGGTGAATATGCCGCGCAGCGAGGCGATCTATTCCGGCGGCGACTTTTTCTGTACCGCGGAGCACCAGAAACTCGGGAAACGATGAGCGCAGCGGCGACGCCCATACCGCGGTCCGAGTTGGCGGGCTATTTTGCGTCGCACTGGCGCAGTCTCGATTACTTCAACCTGTATCGCCTGACGCTGGCGGTTGCGCTGGTCGTCACCGGCACGCTGTTCGCCGATTCCGATCTGTTCCGGGCCGGCGCCAGCGCGCGCTTTCAGGGCTTTGCCTTTGCCTATCTGCTGGCGGCGGCGCTATTCGTGCTGGGCATACGTGCGCGCTGGCCGGGGTTTCAGGTGCA
>JBFHXL010000049.1:0-9563 GCA_041599035.1 Thiobacillus sp.
AATCCGGATATGTTGTTTTGACGCAAAACTGGAGCGGGCGAAGGGAATCGAACCCTCCTCATGAGCTTGGGAAGCTCAGGTAATGCCACTATACGACGCCCGCGATGACGTTTATTACGGTGCGGAGTCTACCGTGTCGGGATCGTCGCTGTCGAGACTTCTTGCCGTGCTGATGCCGGTCGAGGTGCGCCGACAGGGCCCCACGGCCTGGCTCCCTCGCTTAGGACGTGCTGCTTACTTCACGAAACGACGCCCGCATGGCACGCGTGCTGCCTTCTGGGACATGCATCCTTCGGAGTAGAATCCGAGATGACACTGAAACTCACGCCTGGACAGACGCTGTGATTGAACTGGTCATCAATGGAATGGCGAATCCTAAAATTTTCCTGCGCCGCTGACCCTCGTCCAACTGATCGAGAAGCGGGGCCTGGCGGGAAAACGCATCCGTCCGGTTCAGGTGGCGGGTGGCGATCTGTATTGCGCAAAAGCGGCCGGCCGCAACAGGATCACGCACGGCATGCCAGAGGCGTGAACCAGCACGCCAGCCGGATGAATCCGATTTCCCGTGAGGCAAATTCGCCTCCTGCCGCCCTCCCATGACCCACGCTCAAATAGCCATCATTGCCGTACTGCTCGCGACCATGGGCATGTTCCTGTGGGGCCGCTGGCGGCATGACATGGTCGCGCTGGGCGCGTTGCTGGCCTGCGTGTTCGCGGGCCTGGTGCCCGGCCGGGAGGCCTTTTCCGGCTTCGGCCACCCGGCGGTGATCACGGTTGCCTGTGTGCTGGTGCTGGGCTACGGTCTGCAGATTTCCGGGGCGGTGGATGGGCTGACCAAGCGCTTTCTGCCCACCACAGCGGGACCCAGGCTCAGCATTCTGGCGCTGATCAGTCTGGCCGCTTTGTTGTCCGGCTTCATGAACAATGTGGGTGCACTGGCGTTGTTGATGCCGATTGCGATCCAGATGGCGGCCAAACATGACCTGCCCGTGGGCAAGGTGCTGATGCCGCTGTCATTCGGTTCGATTCTGGGCGGGATGACCACGCTGATCGGCACGCCGCCCAACCTGATCGTCGCGGGCTATCGCGAAACCACCGGAATGGGCGCCTTTTCCATGTTCGACTTTTCTCCCGTCGGTGTGGCGGTGGCGGGTCTCGGCATTCTGTTTGTGGGGCTGATTGGCTGTCGTTTGGTGCCCGCCCGCAAACAAACAGAACTCGGCAGCTTCGAGTCGGGGGCCTATCTCAGCGAGGTCCGGATCGTCGAGGGCAGCAAGGCGGTCAACCAGTCCCTGCGTGACGTGGAACACATGCTTGACGATACCGACGCGCAGATCGTGGGGCTGGTGCGCCACGAAGTCCGCCTGTCCGCCCCGAATCCGGGACGCATATTGCGGGATGGCGATATTCTGGTAATCGAGGTCGAACCCGAATCGCTGGCATCGGTGCTCACCAGTCTGGGACTTCAGCTTGAAGAAGACGTGCCCTCGAATGCCGATGAAGCCGCGGCAGCAGAAGCGGATACGCAGGTTGAGGAGGACAAAGCGGCTGACAACGCTCCGCCCGTTGAAGACCCCCCCAAGGAAAAATCCGGTGCCGACGAGGTGGTGATTCAGGAACTGGTGGTGATGCCCAGCGCGGCACTGGTGAATCGCTCTGCCACCGACATCGATCTGCGTAGCCGCTATGGCATCAACTTGCTGGCCATTTCCCATCAGGGGCACCGCACCATCAAGCGTCTGCGGACGGCCCGCATCCAGGCGGGTGATGTGCTGCTGCTGCAGGGCGCCGCAGAATCGCTGTCCGGTTTTGCCGCCCAGTTTGGCTGTTTGCCGCTGGCCACGCGTGATATCCGGGTGCCCAAAAAAGGCCAGGCGCTCAAGGCCACGCTGGTGATGCTGGTCGCCGTGATGGCCACGGCGCTGGGCCTGCTGCCGGTGGCGGTTGCGTTTGCCGCCGCGGCGCTCGCTTTTGTGGCATTGGGGGTGGTGCCCTTGCGTTCGGTTTACACCGCGGTCGATTGGCCGGTCATCCTGCTGCTGGGGGCCATGCTGCCGGTTGCCGATGCGATGGCCACCACCGGTGCAGCCGACATGATCGCCCGGGTTTTGCTGGATAACGTGGCCCAGGGCCATGCCATTACCGGGCTGGTGATTGTGCTGCTGGTGACCATGTTTTTGTCGGACATGATGAACAATGCCGCCACCGCAGCGGTGATGTGCCCGATCGCCATCAGCACCGCCAACCATCTCGGCGTCAATGCCGACGCCTTTCTGATGGCAGTCGCGGTGGGCGCGTCTTGCGCCTTCCTGACCCCCATCGGCCATCAGAACAACACGCTCATCCTCGGACCGGGTGGATTCCGCTTCGGCGATTACTGGCGATTGGGGCTGACGCTGGAAATCATCGTGCTGGCCGTGAGTGTGCCGATGATACTGTGGGTGTGGCCACTTGGATGACCTGTTTGTCCAACCTGGACCGACCGAGCCGGGACAGCAGAGCCATCCATGCTTCAACAGTTAATCGGCCCACTGGTGGGGGGCATCGGCTAAATCATCAATGATTTAGCAAAACCGTGGGGTTTCAACGGTCCGTAAAACCCTATACGACGTCTGCTTGGCGCGTGTTCCCTTCGGGGGCATGCGTTCTTCGGGGTAGAATCCGGGGTGATGTTGAACTTACGCTTGGATAGACGCTGTGATTGAACTGGCCATCAATGGTGAACCCCGGACTTTTCCTGCGCCGCTGACCCTCGCTCAACTGATCGAGGCGCTGGACCTGGCGGGAAAACGCATCGCCATCGAGAAAAATGGCGAAATCGTCCCGCGCAGCCAGCATGCCGAAACGTCGCTGGCCGACGGTGACCGCCTCGAAATCGTTGTCGCCGTCGGCGGCGGCTGACCCCGTTATTCCTTCGCTTTAAGCCTTGAAGAACCCTATGCAACCACTCGTTATCGCCGGACAATCCTATGCCTCCCGTCTTTTGGTGGGCACCGGAAAGTACAAGGATTTTGAACAGACGCGTCTCGCGGTTGAAGCCTCGGGCGCGGAGATCGTCACCGTCGCCATCCGCCGCACCAACATCGGCCAGGATGCCAGCCAGCCGAGCCTGCTCGATGCGCTGCCGCCGTCGAAATACACCTACCTGCCCAACACAGCCGGCTGCTATACGGCCGATGATGCGATCCGCACCCTGCGTCTGGCGCGCGAACTGCTGGATGGCCATAGTCTGGTCAAGCTCGAAGTGCTGGGCGACGCCGAGTCGCTGTATCCCAACGTGGCAGAAACGGTGAAAGCCGCCGAAGTGCTGGTCAAGGACGGCTTTCAGGTCATGGTCTACACCTCGGACGACCCCATCGTCGCCAAGCAGCTGGAAGACATCGGCTGTGTCGCGGTGATGCCGCTGGCGAGCCTGATCGGCTCTGGCATGGGCATCCTCAATCCGTGGAACCTGCAGATCATCATCGACCGCCTCTCGGTGCCGGTGATCGTCGATGCCGGCGTCGGCACCGCCAGCGATGCCGCCATTGCGATGGAACTCGGTTGCGATGCGGTGCTGATGAACACCGCGATTGCCGGTGCCGGCAACCCGGTTCTGATGGCTTCGGCGATGAAGAAAGCCGTCGAGGCTGGCCGCGAAGCCTTTCTGGCCGGACGCATGCCGAAAAAAATCTATCAGGCCAGCCCCAGTTCACCCACCAGCGGTCTCATTACCGGCAGTAAATAAACATGAGTGAAACGGGCGCGCATCCGCGCATTCGCTCCTATGTGCTGCGCGCCGGGCGCGTCGGCTCCGGCCAGGCGCGGGCGCTGGCCGAAATCGGGCCGCAGTTCATGTTGCCCTACCAGTCGGCCGAACTCGATCTGGCCGCAGCCTTTGGACGGACCGCTCCCCGGATTCTGGAAATCGGCTTTGGCATGGGTGAGGGCCTGGCCGAGATTGCTGCGGCGCACCCCGAGAACGATTACCTCGGGGTGGAGGTGCATACGCCCGGTGTCGGCGCGCTGTTGAAGCAGCTTGGCGCGCGTGGCCTCACCAATGTCCGCGTCATCCAGCACGATGCGGTCGACGTGCTGACCAGGATGCTGGCACCGGCCAGCCTTGCCGGCATCCACACTTTTTTCCCCGATCCCTGGCACAAGAAGCGCCACCACAAACGCCGCCTGATCCAGCCGGCGCTGGTGCAGTTGCTGGCCAGCCGGTTGCAGACTGGCGGCTATATTCACCTGGCAACCGACTGGCAGGATTACGCCGAGCAGATGCTGGCCGTGCTGACAGCCGAGCCGCTGCTGCACAACACGGTGACGGACTACGCGCCGCGTCCCGAGACCCGCCCGCTCACCAAGTTCGAGCAGCGTGGCATTCGCCTCGGACACGGGGTGTGGGACCTGCTGTTCCGCAGGCTGTGAAGGGCACGGCTTAGGGCTTCGTCGCGCATGCAGCTATGATGTGCGGCATGGACATGCTCGAACTCGTCAAGGCCGCGCTCTCGCTGTTTGCCATCGTCGATCCGGTCGGCGTCATTCCGCTTTTTCTCATGGCCACGCATGGCTACACGCTGGCGCAAAGCCGCTCGGCAGCACGGATTGCCGCCCTGACCGTGCTCGGTGTGCTGACCCTGTTCACTTTTCTGGGCGAGCCCCTGCTCCTGTTTCTCGGCATCCGCCTCGCGGCCTTTTCGGTGGCGGGTGGATTGCTGTTGCTGCTGCTGGCCCTGTCGATGGTGCAGGCGCGTGTCAGTCCGCAGCGGCAGACGCAGGACGAAGCGGAGGAGGCCGAAGAAAAGGATGCCGTTGGTGCGGTGCCACTGGGGGTGCCGCTGCTGGCCGGACCCGGTGCGATCACCCATATGATCGTGGCGGCAGGCGCCACCAAGGGCGATGTTCTGAATCAGGCGGCCTTGCTGATTCCGGTGGCATTGGTGGCCTTGTCGGTATGGCTGTCGTTTCGTGCCGCGCCGACGATCGCCAGACGCCTGGGAAAAACCGGCATCCATGTCGTGACGCGTTTGATGGGCCTCATCATCGCAGCCCTCTCGATCGAGATGATAGCGGGCGGGATGGTCAAACTTTTTCCGGGTTTGCTAGCCTGAAGAGGGCAGTCAAGGTGCGGTCGCGCATCCGGCAGGCGTTCTGGTTCAATGCCGCCTTTACTCTCCGGTCCGCTGCAAGAGGCTATTCGTCAACAAGCCTGCCGCGCTTTTCATAGTCATCCCACGCCAAGGAGCAAAGCATGGAATTTGGAATCGTTGGACTTGGCCGCATGGGCGGCAATATGGCGAGACGGCTGGCGCGCAAGGACATCAGGATCGCGCTTTATAACCGCAGCCATGACGTCAGCGCAGCCATCGCGGCTGAAACCGGCCACCATGCCTGTGCCAGCCTGGATGAGTTGGTCGAGTCCCTGCAGGCGCCGCGCATCGTCTGGCTGATGCTGCCTGCGGGCGAGCCCAGCGAAACCGCGCTGAACACCCTGGCGTCGCTGCTCGAGCCGGGCGATCTCGTGGTCGATGGCGCCAATGCCTATTACAAGGATGATCAGCGCCACGCCGACCGGCTGGCGGCACAGCAGATCGAATTTGCCGATGCCGGCGTGTCCGGCGGCGTGTGGGGGCTGGAGAACGGCTACTGCATCATGTTCGGCGGCAGCGATGCGGCGGCGGCGCGTCTCAGACCCTACATGGAAGCGCTGGCACCCACGCCCACCAGCGGCTGGCTGCACACCGGCCCGGTCGGCTCCGGCCACTTTGTCAAGATGGTTCACAACGGCATCGAGTACGGCATGATGCAGGCGTTTGCCGAAGGCTTTGCGCTGATGAAGAACAAGCCCGGCTTTGATCTGGATGTCGGCGCAATCGCCGAGTTGTGGCGACATGGTAGCGTGGTGCGTTCGTGGCTGCTGGATCTGTCGGCAGACTTTCTGGCGCAGGACCCGGCACTGGAAGCCATTGAGCCGTTTGTCGCCGACTCGGGCGAGGGGCGCTGGACTGCGCTGGAATCGGTTGAGCAGGGCATCCCCACGCCGGTCATGACGCTGTCCCTGATGATGCGCTTCGCCAGCCAGGGCAAAAACGATTACGCGGCAAAAATGCTGGCCAAGATGCGGCAGGGTTTCGGCGGCCATGTGGTCAAGGAAGGCTGATATGAATCTTGTGAATAATGCGTTGCCGGACAGCCTGCCCTGCTCGTTCGTGATTTTCGGCGCCACGGGCAACCTCGCATCGAACAAGCTGCTGCCCGCGCTGTACAACCTGGAGGCAGCCTCGCGCCTGTCCGAATCGCTTTCCTTCATTGCGTTCGCGCGTCGCGAATGGACAACGGAGGACTGGCGCGCGCACATGCGCAAAGTCCTCGAGGGCAAGGTCAAGGGATCGTTCGACACCCCGGTGTTCAAGCGTTTTGTCGCGCGCTTCAGTTATTTGCGTGGCGATCTCAACGAGGTCGAGTCGTTTCAGGCGCTTGCCAACAGCCTGCCGCCCGAGTCGGCATGTTCGAGCGCGGTATTTTATCTGGCGATCAAACCCGCCGAGTTTGGCGCGGTGATCCAGAACCTTGAAAAGGTAGGGCTCAACAAGCCGCGCGGGATGCATCGGGTGGTGATCGAGAAGCCGTTCGGCGAGGATATCGAGTCGGCCCAGATGCTCAATACCCTGCTGCACCAGCATTTCGACGAGGAGCAGGTCTTTCGCATCGATCATTTCCTCGGCAAGGAAACGGTGCAGAACCTGCTGGTCTTCCGCTTCGCCAACACCCTGATCGAGCCGCTGTGGAATCGCAATTTCATCGACCACGTGCAGATCACCGTGGCCGAGTCGATCGGGATCGAGAAGCGTGCCGACTATTACGACCACGCGGGTGCGCTCAGGGACATGCTGCAGAATCACCTGATGCAGCTGCTTACCGTCGTCGCGATGGAGCCGCCGCCGGCACTGGAAGCCGATGCCCTGCGCGACGAAAAGGTCAAGGTGCTGCGATCGATCCGGCCGATCTCGAAGAACGCCGTGCGCGCCCACGCGGTGCGCGCGCAGTATGTGCGCGGCAGCATCGACGGCCGGCCGGTCGTGGGCTATCAGCAGGAGGAAAACGTCGAATCCAACTCCGTCACCGAGACCTTCGTCGCGGCCAAGTTCTACATCGATAACTGGCGCTGGCGCGGCGTGCCGTTCTACCTGCGCACCGGCAAGCGGCTCGCCAATCAGACTTCGATGATCGCGATCCGTTTTCGTCACCCGCCGCAGCAGCTGTTTCGCGAAACCCCGCTGGAAACGATCGACCCGAACTGGATCCTGCTGTCGATCCAGCCGGAAGAATCGATGCGCATGGAAATCCACGTCAAGCAGCCGGGTCTCGACATGGACACGCGTCTGATGCAGATGAACGCCAGCTTCCTGAAAACCGACGAGCAGACGCTCGACGCCTACGAGACGCTGCTGCTCGACGTCATCGAAGGCGACCGCTCGCTGTTCATCCGCTTCGATGAAGTCGAATGGGCATGGCGCGTGGTCGATCCCATCCTCAAGCACTGGGCGGTCGAGCGCGAATACATTCCCACCTACGCGGCTGGGAGCTGGGGGCCGGCCGACGTCAACCGCCTGTTCGACAGTGACGACCAGGGCTGGCGCAACGAGCTGTGACGCAGCCTGAATTCCGCACGTTTGCCGACGCCGACGTGCTAGTGAAGCACCTGGCCGATGCGCTGTGTGCGGCCGCTGACGCGGCCATTGCGGCGCGCGGGGCGTTTCACCTGGTGCTGGCGGGCGGCCGCACACCGCGTGCCCTGTATCGTGCGCTGGCACAGCGGCTCGCAGGGGACGCGCACTGGCATGTCTGGTACGGCGACGAGCGCTGCGTGGCAGCGGACCATCCCGAACGCAGCAGCGTCATGGCTGAGGTCGCCTGGCTGTCGGCTTCGTGCATTCCGCCGCAGAACCGTCGTCCGATACCGGCTGAGCGCGGCCCGCACGCTGCCGCCGCCCTGTATGCCGGTTGGCTGGCCGAGGTGCCGGATTTCGACGTGGTGCTGCTCGGCATGGGCGAGGATGGCCACACCGCCAGCCTGTTTCCCTCGCATGACTGGGGCGAGTTGCCCGACAGCACGGACGTGCTTGCGGTGTATGGCGCGCCGAAGCCGCCGCCCGAGCGGGTCAGCCTGTCGGCAGCGCGGCTGAATCGCAGCTGCTGCGTGTGGTTCGTCATCACGGGTGCGGGCAAGCGCGACGCGTTGCTGCGCTGGAGAAACGGCGAGGCGCTGCCGGTCGCGGCGGTGCACGGCAAACAGCAAACGGTCGCCTGGACGGATGTCGCGGCGTGGCCGGCGGAGCGCTGATTACGCCTCGTCGCCGAGTTTGGGCGTAGCGGCTTTTTTGGATTGGCTTGCCGCTGCAGCCAGCATCGCCTGCCGTGTCGCCGGGGTTTCGAGGCTGATGCGGCCGAGGGTGCCGCTGCGGTAGTCAGTCAGCAGGATCATCGCGGCCTTTTCCAGGTCGAGTTCGCCGCCGCGCCCTTTCAGAATGCAGCCGCGTTTTTTCGCCACCGCTTCCAGCACCCCGGTGGCGTCGAGCCCTTCCAGAGAAAAACCGTAGCGCGCCGTCAGCAGGGCCGGGTAGCGTTCGAGCAGGATGCCGGCAAGAAAGATCGCCACCTCCTCGTCGATCACGGCATTGCGGCCGATCGCATGGCTCGCCGCCAGCATGAAGCCGTCCGCGTCGTGCTCGATCTTCGGCCAGGTCATGCCCGGCGTGTCGACCAGAATCAGGCGCGGCGACAGGTTGATGCGCTGCTGCGACTTGGTCACCGCCGGCTCGTCGCCCACCGCCGCCACCCGGCGCTTGACCCAGGTGTTCAGCAGCGTCGACTTGCCGACATTGGGAATCCCCATGATCATCAGTCGCAGCGGCTTGAAGGTGTCGTCGCGATGCGGCGCCAACTTCTGCGCTAGTGCCGGCAGTTTCGCCACGTCGCTGGCTTTCTTGGCCGAAATTGCCACCGCCAGCACGCCGGGTTGCTTGTTGAAGTAATCCAACCAGGCACGTGTCGCCTCGGGGTCGGCCAGATCGGCCTTGTTCAGCAGCTTGAGGCAGGCGCGCTGGCGATGCGCACGCAACTCGTGAATCATCGGGTTGCTGCCCGCCTCCGGCAGGCGCGCGTCCAGCACCTCGACCACCACGTCGATCTGCGCCATCGTCTCCGCAGCTTTCTTGCGCGCGGTGGTCATGTGACCGGGGAACCACTGGATAGGCATGATGGGCTTTATAGGCGAGGGGAGGGGATTATCACACCAGTCGGGAATTAACCCGCGCCGCCGCCGCTGCCCACGCCGTGCGCCGCCTGTAGCACCAGCGCGTCAAAATCTGCCGCACTCATCAGACTGCGCTCGGCGACGATGTCGCGCACCGGGCGGCCGGATTTTTCCGATTCCTTGGCGACTTCAGCAGCCTGGTTGTAGCCGATCTGGGTGTTGAGCAGGGTGGCGAGCGCGACGCTCTGGTGGATGAAGAACGCACAGCGTTCGCGGTTAACAACAATCCCCTTGAGGTTCTTTTCGGTGGCGGCGTTCATCGCGT
>JBFHXL010000050.1:0-9535 GCA_041599035.1 Thiobacillus sp.
CAGGACGACCACCGCTTCATCCCCACCCACCGCCGCGCGCTCGGTTATGTCTTCCAGGAAGCCAGCCTGTTTCCGCACCTGAGTGTGCGCGGCAATCTGGAATACGGCTGGAAGCGTGTGCCTGCCGCCGAACGGCGCCTGGCCTTTGACGACGTGGTCGAGTGGCTGGGGCTGGCCGCGCTGCTGGCGCAGGCCCCACAACACCTGTCAGGCGGACAGCGCCAGCGCGTCGCCATCGGCCGGGCGCTGCTGGCCAGTCCGTGCCTGCTGCTGATGGACGAGCCGTTGTCGGCACTGGATTCGGCAAGTCGCGCCGAGATCCTGCCCTACCTGGAACAGCTGCACCGGCAGCTTGAATTGCCGATCATTTATGTCAGCCATGCGCTGGACGAAGTGGCGCGGCTGGCCGACACCCTGCTGCTGATCGAAGCAGGGAAAACCATCTACCAGGGGCCGCTGGTCGACGGCCTGACCCGGCTCGACTTGCCGCTGGCACACCGTGACACCGCCAGCACCGTCATCGACACCACCGTGGTCTCGCACGACCCGGCATTTCAGCTCACCCGTGTTGCCCGTCAGGGCATCGCATTCGAGTTGCCCGGTTTGCATGGCGCCCCCGGCGAGCCGCTGCGCGTGCGCGTGGCCGCCCGCGATGTCAGCCTGACGCTGTCCCCGCCAAGCCAGACCAGCATCCTCAATCTGCTGCCCGCGCGCATTCTGGAAATCGCCGACGATGCACCGGGTCAGGTGCTGGTGCGACTGGCGCTGGAAGACAGCGTGCTGTTGTCGCGCATCACCCGCAAGTCGGCGCATGCGCTGAATCTGCAGTCCGGCATGACGGTGGTGGCGCAGGTGAAAAGCGTGGCGGTGGCCTGAACAGGCAGCGGATTAGATCGGCTCCACTTCAGCCGGCAAATGGTCTTTCAAGGTCACGGCGAGACGCTCGAAGGTTTCGGGAAACGGCGCACGCTTGCGCCACACCAGGCCGATCGCTCGACCGGGAACGGGCTTCCTGAATGGCCGGATTTCAACCGACTTTTTGCTGATGCGCGGCCCGGCGTCAACCGACAATGCCGGCAGCAGCGTCACCCCCAGCCCCATGCCCACCATCTGGCGCAGCGTTTCCAGGCTGGTGGCGCGCACCTCCTCGCGCCCCTTCGAATTCGCCCCGCAGACATCCAGTGCCTGATCGCGCAGGCAGTGGCCTTCATCGAGCAGCAGCAATTTCTCGGTCATGATGTCGGGCACATTCAGTGTCTCGCGTTTAGCCAGCGCATGGCCTGCCGGCAACGCGGCAAAAAAAGGCTCGTAGAACAGGGGCTCGACGCGCAGATTGTCGTCATCGACGGGCAGGGCCAGCAGGCCCGCATCGAGCTTGCCCTCGGTCAGATGTTCCAGAATCTGCGGCGTCATCTCCTCGCGCAGCAACAAGCGCAGGCCGGGATGCTTCTTGTGCACCAGCGTCAGCGCGTGCGGCAGGTAATACGGCCCAAGGGTGGGAATGACGCCAAGCCGCAGCGTACGCACCATCGGTTCCTGCGCATGCGTGGCCAGCTCCCTGATCCGTTCGGACTCCTCGACGATGTTGCGCGCCGCCGCCAGAATTTCCTGCCCGATCGGTGTCGGCGTAACGCGTTTGAGACTGCGGTCGAACAGCGTGACGCCGAGAAAGTCTTCCAGCTTTTTGAGCTGGGTCGACAACGTCGACTGGGTGATAAAGCAGGCCTCGGCGGCGCGCCCGAAGTGGCCGTGTTCGGCCAGGGCAACCAGATATTTGAGCTCTTGCAGGGTCATGGCGGGCTATAGGCTATATCAATAAAGTCATTCTAGATAACCCATGAGACAAAAGCTTTTTATTGTTCTTGAATGCAGGATCTAGACTGAAGAATCGAATCTCGACAGGAGAACATCATGGCTGAAAGCAAATGTCCGTTTCATCACACAGCAGGAAGTGGCATGTCAAACCGGGACTGGTGGCCGAACCAGTTGCAGCTCGACATCCTGCACCAGCACCTCCCCCAGTCCAGCCCGATGGAGGCCGATTTCAACTACGCCGAAGCGTTCAAGAGTCTCGACCTCGCGGCCGTGAAAAAGGACCTGACTGCCCTGATGACCGACTCGCAGGACTGGTGGCCGGCCGATTACGGCCACTACGGCCCCTTGTTCATTCGCATGGCGTGGCACAGCGCCGGCACCTATCGAACCGGGGATGGCCGCGGCGGCGCCGGGCACGGCAACCAGCGGTTTGCCCCGCTCAACAGCTGGCCCGACAACGTCAACCTCGACAAGGCGCGCAGGCTGCTGTGGCCGATCAAGCAGAAGTACGGAAAAAAGCTCTCCTGGGCTGACCTCATCATTCTCACAGGTAACGTCGCGCTGGAATCGATGGGATTCAAGACCTTCGGATTCGGCGGCGGTCGCGAAGACATCTGGGCACCGGAAGCCGACGTCTACTGGGGCAATGAAGAAAAGTGGCTGGATGACAAGACACGTTATTCCGGCGAACGCGAGCTTGAAAATCCGCTCGCTGCAGTGCAGATGGGCCTGATCTACGTCAACCCGGAAGGCCCGGGCGGCAATCCGGACCCGCTCGGGTCCGGCCGCGACGTGCGCGAGACCTTCGCGCGCATGGCGATGAACGACGAGGAGACGGTGGCGCTCACCTGCGGCGGCCACACCTTCGGCAAGGCCCACGGTGCCGGCGATGCGGCGCTGGTCGGACCTGCACCCGAGGCAGCCGGGCTCGCCGAGCAGGGCCTGGGCTGGAAGAGCAGCTACAAAAGCGGCAAGGGCGGCGATCAGATCGGCAGCGGTCTCGAAGGCTCGTGGACGCCGACGCCGACGAAGTGGGACATGAGCTATCTCGACATGCTGTTCGGCAACGAATGGGAATTGAGCAAGAGCCCGGCGGGTGCCAACCAGTGGACGCCGAAACAGGCGACCGACAGCAATATGGCGCCGGCCGCACACGATGCGTCGAAAAAAGTACCGATCATCATGACCGCCGCCGACATGGCGATGCGCATGGATCCCATCTATGAACCGATTGCACGGCGCTTCCACCAGGACCCGGACGCATTCGCCGACGCCTTCGCCCGCGCCTGGTTCAAGCTGACCCACCGCGACATGGGGCCGAAGTCGCGCTATCTCGGCCCCGACGTGCCTGCGGAAGACCTGATCTGGCAAGATCCCATCCCCGCAGTCGATCACAAGCTGATCGACGAGAAGGACGTTGCCGCCCTCAAGGCCACGGTGCTGGCGTCCGGGCTGAGCGTTGCGGAGCTGGTCTCGACCGCCTGGGCCTCGGCCTCGACCTTCCGCGGCTCCGACAAGCGCGGCGGCGCCAACGGCGCGCGCATCCGCCTCGCCCCGCAGAAGGACTGGGAAGCCAACCAGCCGGCTCTACTGGCCAAGGTGCTCAAGACCCTGGAAGGCATCCAGACCGGGTTCAACCAGTCGGCTGCCGGCGGCAAGAAGGTCTCGCTGGCCGACCTGATCGTGCTGGCCGGCTGCGCCGGCGTCGAAGCGGCGGCCAAAGATGCGGGCCACGCGGTGACGGTCCCGTTCACGCCGGGCCGCATGGACGCCGCGCAGGAACAGACCGACATCGACTCCTTTGCCGTGCTCGAACCGATCGCCGACGGCTTCCGCAACTACCAAAAGGGCCAATACACCGTCTCGGCCGAGGAACTGCTGCTCGACCGCGCGCAATTGCTGACGCTCTCCGCGCCCGAGATGACGGTGCTGGTCGGCGGCATGCGCGCGCTGAATGCGAATGTCGGCCAGTCCCGGCACGGGGTTTTCACCCAGCGGCCGGGGACGCTCACCAACGATTTCTTCGTCAACCTGCTCGACATGGGCACGGAATGGAAGGCCGTTTCGGATGCCGAGGACATGTTCGAAGGGCGCGACCGCCAGAGCGGCGAAAAGAAATGGACCGGCACCCGCGTCGATCTGGTCTTCGGTTCGGATTCCCGGTTGCGGGCGCTGGCTGAGGCCTATGCCTGTGCGGATGCAGAGGAGAAATTCGTCAAAGACTTCGTGGCGGCATGGATCAAGGTGATGAATCTGGATCGTTTCGATCTCGGCTGAGCGGGCACTTCCAGCTCGACACGATCATGCCCATGTCGGACAAGGGCGTGATCGTCGGAACGTGCGGGGACGGCAGCACGCTGCGGTGACCGATATCGGCGCGCTGCACAGCCGCATCACAGCTAGCGCAGCACCTCAGCGGGCTGCATGGAACGCTCAGATGCTGCTGGCGTAGCCTGCACTTCCCCTTTCAGCGCCAGGGCATAAATCTGCTGCAGGTCTTCTTCGCTGACGTCGACGAAGGTATCGATCTGCGACAGGGCATACACCAGGCTGCTGTGCGGAATCATGCTCTTTTCGGCCGTATCGGACACCTTGGCCGGCCGGCGCAGATGCCAGGATTGCGGATAGCGCCGCCAGGCAAATGGATAGTTGAATGCTACCGCCACCGCCAGCAGGACGACGACGTCGATCAGCACCGGATTCAGCACATAGCCATATCCCAGCGCTTGCACGGTGTCGCCCCCCAGCACGGCATAAAGCGCGGTCGCCCCGCCGGGCGGATGCAGGCAGCGCAGGCTGTACATGGCCGCGATCGACAGCGCCACCGCCATCGAAGCGGCCATCATGGGCTCGGCGCCCAGCCAGCGCGCACAGGTGACGCCGATCAGTGCCGACACAATATTGCCGCCAAACACCGGCCACGGTTGCGACAACGCACCATGCGGCGCGGCAAACAGCAGCACCGCGGACGCCCCCATCGAGGCGACGGCCAGCAGGCCGCCGTCCTTGCCCAGCCACAGCTGACCGACCAGCAGCACCGTGATGATGCCAATCAGGCCGCCCACAGCTGAAATCCAGTGTTCGCGCTCGGAGACCGAGTAAGCCAGTTTACGTACCATTAGTGTGACTCAAATCGTTGTATGGAAGGCACCGCAGGGGGTGCATGGATAACCGACCCGGCGGGTTCAGCGTATGCATGGGGCATCTCGTTCCGCGCCGGGTGAAACGGGTGCGCCCTCAACCCGTGCTCCAGGCGCGAGGCCGGCGCATGCCGGCAATCTTGCAGGCCTGCTTGACGTAGCCATAGGGAAACAGGACGAACAGGTTCTTTTGCGCCTCCCGGCCCATCCGCTCGGCCAGATGCTTGATGACGAAACGGGCATCGGCTGCGACCTGGTGCTCGTCATAGAAGTCACGCATAAAATGCAGGACATCCCAATGATCGTCATTCAGCTCGATGTTTTCGTCGCGGGCCAGGGCACGGGCGATGTCCTCGTTCCAGTCAGCCGGGTCAATCAGGTACCCTTCGCCGTCGCGCTCAGGCATCAGGGTCGCCAAATCGGTTGCTTGTTCCATTTCGGGCTCCTCAACAATTAGGATGAGCCTAGTTTAGAGATCTCTTATATATTGATCCAGCGATATATTTTGGTGTCTAATATCGAAAAACCCGATATATAACCCGCCAGAACCGCTTATGGACACCGAACTCGCCCGCACCTTCCTGACCGTAGCCGCCACCGGCAACTTCGTCGCCGCCGCCAGCCGCCTGCATGTGACGCAGTCGACCGTGAGTGCGCGCATCAAGACGCTGGAAACCGCGCTTGGCGCGCATCTGTTCCAGCGCGGGCGCAACGGCGCAGAACTGACGTCATCCGGCAAGCGCTTTCTGCGTCACGCCAAGAACCTGGTGCGCACGGTCGAGCAGGCGCATCATGATGTCGGCCTGCCGCACGGGTTTCGCGACGTGGTAACGCTGAGCGGACGCACCGCATTGTGGGAAGGCTTCCTGCCGCACTGGGTGGACTGGATGCGCCAGACGGCACCCGATGTGTCGCTGCGTCTGGATATCGGCTTCGAACCCGACATCATGCAGGGCCTGATCGAAGGCGCGGTGGACATCGGCGTGATGTATACGCCCACGTCCCGCCCCGGACTGATGGTGGAGCAGCTGTTCGACGAAACGCTGATGTTGGTGAGCAGCGACCCCACGTGCAATTGGCCGGATGAAGGCTACATCCATATCGACTGGGGACCGGAGTTCGATGCCCGCTTCAACGAGCACCATGCCGAAACGGGACCGCCCGCGCTGATTGCCAATATCGGCTGGCTGGGCGTGCAGCAGGTGCTGACCTATGGCGGCAGCGGCTATTTTCCGCAGCGTCTGGTGCGGCAGTACATCGAGGCCGGACAGCTATGGCTGGTGCCGGACATGCCACAATTCAAGCTACCTGCGTACATGGTGTATCCGCGCGACAGCGAACATGAGACGCTGAAACAGGCCATCGACGGCCTGCGCCAGCTGGCACGCGAGGAACACACGCGCGGCGAGTAATCAGCGCGGCTTGTGCGCGACCAGATCGATCAGTGCCGACATGCCGTGGTGGTGGCTGCCCTCGCTGATGAAAGATTCGTGTTCGTGCAGATGGCGGATGTCCCAGTCGCCGAACCACTTACGCAATAGCTCGGCGGTATACATATTGGCAGGGTTGCCCGGGCCGCCGGTGGCAAACTCGATCTGCTTCGGCGTGTAGCCCTGCAGGATCAACAGGCCGCCGGGTTTCAGCGCACGGCGGATGCCGTCGATGATGCGGTCGCGTTCGGGCGGCGGCGCAAACTGGATGAAGATGGCGGCCACCAGGTCATACGCCGCTTCGGGCCAGCCCCAGTCGAGGATGTCGGTCTGCTCGAAATCGAGTTTCACGCCGCGTTCGCTGGCCAACTTGCGGGCTTTCTCCAGCGCCACCGGCGACACATCGACCGCATGCACGCGCGCCCCGCGTTCGGCCAGCCACACGCCGTTGCGGCCTTCGCCGTCGGCAAGCGCCAGCGCCTGCATGCCCGGATGAATCAGGTCGGCCTGGCTGGCCAGAAATACATTCGGCGCGGTGCCGAAGATGTAGTCATCCGTGGCGTAACGCTCGTCCCAGAACGGGCTGCTCATGCCTATTTGGCGTGGGCGGCCAGCAGTTTTTCCAGTTGCGCCGCAGGCACCATGCCGGGGACGCGCTGGCCATCGGCAAAGATCAGCGTGGGAGTGCCCGATATCTTGAGCCTGCCGCCGAGCGCAATGGTTTCATCGACCGGATTGGCGCACTTGCCATCATTGCTTGGCACCTTGCCGCCCGTAATGTATTCATCCCACGCCTTGTTGCGGTCGGGTGCGCACCAGATCTGTTTCGACATCTGCACCGCCTTGGGATGCAGCCCTTCGATGGGGTAAAGGAAGGTATAGACAGTGATGTTGTCGACCTTGGCCAGTTCGGCTTCAAACCGGCGGCAGTACGGGCAGTCCACGTCGGAGAACACCACCAGCTTGCGTGCACCGTTACCCTTGACGACCTTGAGTGCGTTGCCCAGCGGCAGCGACTCCCACTTCACTGCCTGCAACTGGTTCAGACGCGCCTGGGTCAGGTTGCTGCGATTCTTCAGGTCGATCACGTCGCCGGTAAACACGTATTGCGATTTGGCATCGACATACACCAGTTGCCCATCCATATAGACCTCGTACAGGCCGCTGTAGGGGGTTTTCTTGATCGAGTGGATCTGCGCGCCAGGGAACTGCTTGGACAACGTATTGCGAATCACCGATTCACTGGCTTGCGCGCATGCAGAGAACATCAGGAGGGCGGCCAGCGCCAGGGGGGTGAATTTCATTCAATACTCCAGGTGACTAAAAAAAGGACATCAAAAAATCAGGACATCGCTTCGCGAACCAGCGCCACTTTCAGCGGCGGCAACCGGTTCACCAAACGCATCCCGGAATTGCGCAGCCATGCAGCCTGCTCGTCGGCAAACAAATGATGCAGGCCATGGGTAACCGCCTGCATGCGCTGTACCGGCTCGGCACGCTGGCGCGCGTAGATGTTCAATACGCGCACATCGCCACAACGGCTGCGTCGATGCTGCTGGGCCAAAGTATCAACCAGAATTTCGGCATCGCCAAAACCCAGGTTCACGCCCTGCCCCGCCAGCGGATGCACGCCGTGTGCCGCATCGCCGATCAGCGCCACGCCCGGGGCCACAACCGATTCCACCCGGATCAACCGCAGTGGAAAGGCCGCCGCGGGTGTCAGCAGCTTCAATTCGCCCAATCTGTCATGGCCTGCGGCGCATACGGTTTCAGCCAGCGTTGTTGCATCGAGCGCGAGCAGTTCATCCGCATGGTTCGTGTGAGTGGACCAGACCATCGACAGGCGGTTCCCCCCGGCAGCAGGATTCCGCTGACCGGCAAGCGGCAGCCAGGCCAGAATATCGCTGTCGAAGAACCACTGGAATGCGGTACCGCGATGCGGGCGCTCGCATTCGAAATTCGCCACCACCCCGCTCTGGCCGTAGGGCGTCAGCGTCGAGCCGAGGCCCGCCCATTCGCGAACGCGCGACGCCGCGCCATCCGCACCCACAATCAATTCGGCTTCCAGCGTATCGCCGCCGGACAGCTTCACGCTGGAAAACGGCTCGCCCCATTCGATGGATTCGATGGCAGCCGGGCAATACACGCTCACGTTGCCGTCTGCCTGCAGGCCCTGCCACAGAGCATGCTGCAGCCGTCCGCTTTCGACAATGGCGGCCAGATGCGACACGCCCGATTCATAAGCATCAAGCCGCACCGCACCGCCGGCATCGCCCGCCACATCCATGCGGTAAACGGCTTGAACCCGGCCGGCATCCATAAGCGGCCAGACACCCAGTCGTTCCAGAAAGCGCTGACTCGCAGGACTGATCGCATAGATGCGGGTATCCCAGACGTCATCCGGAACCTGCGGCGGCTGACGCTCGACCAGCGCCACCTGCAGCCCCTGGCGGCCCAGCGCCACTGCCGCCGCCGCCCCTACCAGCCCGGCGCCGACAATGATGACTTGATAACGTGCGCTGCTCATCCGCGTGCTCCGAACATCATGCGCCGCGCGACGAAATTTTTCAGTGGCGGGAAAACTTCCAGCGCCAGCAAACCCAGCCCGCGCGCATGGCGCAATGGGCCGATGTCATTGGAAAAGGAACGCAGCAAAAACTCGGTGAAGCCGACGCCGCCCAGCACATCGATGCGTCGGCCGCGCGCATAGGCATGCAACATGGCGGCGCTGCCGATCTCGCCGGCCGCGGTATCGCCACACAAAGTTGCCAGTTCCCAGGCATCGCGCAGGCCGATGTTGAATCCCTGCCCGGCCACCGGATGCAGCGTCTGCGCCGCGTTGCCGATGCGCACCACGCGGTCGGCTGCCTCGCTGCCGACATACGCCAGCCTGAGCGGGAAGGTCTTGCGCGGGCTGGCTGCAAGGAAACGCCCTTGTCGCCCGCCGAAATGTCGATACAGCGCAGTCAGAAATGCATCATCCGGCAGCGCGACAATGCGTTCAGCATCTGCATTGCTGGCGGTCCATACCAAAGCGTAGCGGTCGTCTTTCGGTAGCAAAGCTGCCGGGCCTTCCGGCGTAAAGCGCTCGTAAGCCTGATTCGCGTGCGGCAACTCGGTCTGCACTTCGCACACCACCGCCATCTGCGC
>JBFHXL010000051.1:0-9507 GCA_041599035.1 Thiobacillus sp.
GTCGGCGCGGATGCTGCCGTCCAGCGGCAATGCGCCGAGGAATTCCACATTGTAATCCTTGCACATACGCTCGCCGCCGCCTTCGCCGAAGATACGCTCTTCGTGGCCGCACTTCGAGCAGATGTGCAGGCTCATGTTCTCGACCACGCCGATGATGGGGATGCCGACCTTCTCGAACATCTTGAGGCCCTTGCGCGCGTCGATCAGCGCGATGTCCTGCGGCGTGGTGACGATCACCGCGCCGGTCACCGGCACGCGCTGCGCCAGGGTCAGTTGGATGTCACCGGTACCGGGCGGCAGATCGACCACCAGATAGTCAAGCTCGCTCCAGTTGGTGTTGTTCAGCAGTTGCTCCAGCGCCTGCGTCACCATCGGGCCACGCCACACCATCGGCGTTTCGACGTCGATCAGGAAGCCGATCGACATCGCCTGGATGCCGTGGCCGATCAGCGGATCAAGATTCTTGCCGTCGGTGGATTCGGGCTTGTCGGTAATCCCCAGCATGGTGGGCTGCGACGGGCCGTAGATATCGGCATCCAGCATGCCGACGCGCGCGCCCTCGGCGGCCAGCGCCAGCGCCAGGTTGACGGCAGTGGTGGATTTGCCGACGCCGCCCTTGCCGGAGGCGACGGCGATGATGTTCTTGACGTTGGGAATCAGTTTGACGCCGCGCTGCACGCTGTGCGAAACGATCTTGAATCGAACATTCGCCGTCGCGCCGGTTACGCCTTCGATGCTTTTCAGTTTGTCTTCCACCTGCTGCTTGATGGCGCCAAGCTGACTTTGCGCCGGGTAGCTCAACTGAATATCGACCGAGACATTGCCGCCGTCGATCTTGATGTTGCGGGCGGATTTGGTCGAAACGTAATCTTTTTGGGTGTTGGGGTCGACCAACTCTTTCAGTGCGGTTTGCACCTGAAGTTCAGAAACGGCCATGCTTGCTCCAGCGGGTGATAGTCAATTGAGCATTTTAACGAATTCCGCCGCTTTGGGCGAACACAAACGCAGAAAATACGCGCGACCCCCTACTGTTTGCATGGACATTCGCTGCCGTTGACGACAGTTTCGGCTTTCCGCAAACCACGGCGCGCACCCATGACAGCGCATGGGCGGGCGTTCGCAGGATCGGCGCCTGAAGGGTGCTACTGCGGATCGGCGTAATGCGCGACCAGCACCGCCTCGGGCACGCGCACCCTGATTGCCGCGGCCAGCTCGCTGATCGCGCCCGGGCCGGGACGCAGCGACACCCACAGCAGGTTCAGTTTTAAATTGAGGTCGGCAAACACCACGTCCCGATGCAACGCCAGCACGGCCTGAATGTCATGCGATGTGCGCTCGATCTCGGCGGGCGGCCGGTTGCGCAAACGAGGAATCAGCATCATGAAATCAGTCAGCCGCTGTCCGGCGCTGTCGCGCGTGGGGGCAAGTTGCCACAACGGCAGTCCCGGCACGGAATCCGGGACAGAGAGCAGCGTGCCTGAAGTATAGATTCGTATCTTCATCACGCCTCCGCATCCGGATGTTCAGGGCTTCAACTGCCGGCCCGGGGTTGCCCCGTGCCGCTCGCACATGCGGCGCGCGCCTTGCCGCAAATAACGCACATCCTTGTGCAGGTAGCGCTCCAGCTCCTCGAGCGCCATGCGGTAAACGTCGCGCTTGAAGTCGACCACCGCGTCCATCGGCACCCAGTATTCATTCCAGCGCCAGGCGTCAAATTCAGGGTGGCCGCTGGCCCGCAGCGAAACATCGCAATCACGCCCGGTCAGCCGCAACAGGAACCATATCTGCTTCTGGCCGCGATAGAGGCCCCGATTGTCGCGTCGCGTCCAGTGAGCCGGCACATCGTAACGCAACCATTCACGTGTGCGTCCCAGGATGCGCACGTGCTCGGGCTGCAGGCCCACCTCCTCTTCCAGTTCCCGGAACATGGCCTGTTCCGGCGTCTCCCCGGCGTTAATGCCGCCCTGGGGAAACTGCCAGGCATGCTGATTGACGCGCTTGCCCCAGAAAACCTGGTTGCGCGCATTGCACACTATGATGCCTACGTTCGGGCGGTATCCATCTCGGTCGATCATGGCCGCCACCATCTGTAATATTCGATTGACTGCATTCTTTCACAATCGTCGAAAATTGCAAACCGCTCGCGGCGGCAAACGGCTCCAGGCGCATTGTTTTAATTAACTTTTTTGACCAATCCTTGAATTTCGGCCGGGGTTTGTTCGAGCGGGCTTAATCCAGCAGCGGCGCGATCCCCTCGGCCCACTGAAAATCACGCGCAAAGCCAGGCAGGTCGAGGCCATAGCGTTTCGCCAGGTCGTCCAGCCGCGGCCGCATGGCATCGAGCCGCGCCGCCGCGCCGGTTTCGTTGAAGGCGAACACGATGATATTGGTTTTGCGCTGCACCGAGATCCAGCCGACCTCACCGTCGAAGGCGCGCGTCAGGCGCGCAAAATATTCGGCAAATTCGCTGTCGCGCCCCCATAAATTGACCACCAGCACGCCCCCTGGCCGCAAAACGCGGCGGCAGGCCGCATAAAAGGTCTGGGTCGCCAGCGCCGCCACCTGATTGCCGGAATCAAAGCCGTCGAGCAGGATGACATCGGCGCTGGCAGGGTGCTGCCGCACATACAGCGCGCCATCGGCTTCGACCACGGTGAGCGCCGCGTCGTCCGGCGGCAGTTCAAAATGCGTGCGGGCGGCCGCGATCACCCGCGGGTCGATCTCCACCGCGGTGATGTGCGTCTGCGGGCGCTGTTTGCGGATGAACTTTGCAAGCGAGCCGCCGCCCAGGCCGATCATCAGCACCGCCTGCGGCATCGGATTGAACATCAAGAACCCCATCATTGCACGCGTATAGGCCAGCTCAAGGTCCCATGGCCGGCTCAAGCGCATCGCGCTCTGGATGGCGCAGCTGCCCAGGTGCAGGGTGCGCATGCCCCGTTCCTCGGTTACTTCCAGCCCCCCCTCGTCTGAGCGGCGTTTTCCAAACTTCAAGCGCATTTCCATCTTGTCCAAAAATTGAGCGCGAAAGATTACACGTCTGCGCGCTAAAATGCCTGAATTCCTTCTCAACCCGTTCATCATGCGCGCCAGCCAGTTCTTTATTTCCACCACCAAGGAAGCCCCGTCCGAGGCCGAACTCATCAGCCACAAACTCATGCTGCGCGCCGGACTGATCAAGCGCCTGGGGTCGGGCCTCTATACCTGGATGCCGCTGGGACTGCGGGTGCTGCGCCGGGTTGAAGCCGTGGTCCGCGAAGAAATGAACCGCGCCGGCGCAATCGAGCTGCTGATGCCGGCGGTGCAACCCGCCGAACTGTGGGAAGAAACCGGGCGCTGGGCGCAATTCGGCCCGCAGATGCTGAAGATCAAGGACCGCCATCAGCGTGATTTCTGCTTCGGCCCCACCCACGAGGAAGTTATCACCGACGTGGTGCGCCGCGAAGTCAAGAGCTACCGCCAGCTGCCCTTGAACTTCTACCAGATCCAGACGAAATTCCGCGACGAAATCCGCCCGCGCTTCGGCGTCATGCGGGCGCGCGAATTCATGATGAAGGATGCCTATTCCTTCCACCCCAATAAGGACAGCCTCGCTACCACCTACCAGACCATGTATGACGCCTATACGCGGATATTCACCCGGCTCGGGTTGACCTTCCGTGCGGTAGCGGCCGACACCGGCGCCATCGGCGGCTCCGGTTCGCACGAATTCCATGTGCTGGCGGATTCCGGCGAGGACCTGCTCGCCTATTGCCCGGCGGCAGATTCCAATTACGCGGCCAACATCGAACTGGCCGAGGCCGTCGCCCCCGCCACGCCGCGCGCAGCGCCCGCGCAAACCATGCAGACCATCGCCACGCCGGGGGTGAAGCGTATCGAGGAAATCGCCACCTTCCTCAAGGTGGCCCCCGATCAGACCGTTAAGACCTTGATCGTCGAAGGAACGGACGGCCCGGTCGCACTGCTGGTTCGTGGCGACCATGTGCTGAATGAAATCAAGGCCGAGAAGATCATGGGCGTGAAATCGCCATTTGCCCTGGCAAACGAAACCGCAGTGCGTGCCGCTGCCGGCTGCGCACCCGGTTCGGTCGGCCCGGTCGGCCTGAAACTGCCGGTCTTTGCCGACCGTGCCGTGGCGGTCATGAGCGATTTTGTCTGTGGCGCCAATAGCGACGGCCAGCATTTTACGGGCGTGAACTTTGGCCGCGACCTGCCGGAACCGGTGGTGGTCGACCTGCGCAACGTCGTGGCTGGCGACCCCAGCCCTGACGGCAAGGGCACACTGACGTTATGCCGCGGCATCGAGGTGGGGCATGTCTTCCAGTTGGGCAGCAAATACTCGCAGGCGATGGAAGCCACCTATCTGGACGAAGCGGGCAAGTCACAGCCGATGGAAATGGGCTGTTACGGCATCGGGGTATCGCGGATCGTGGCCTCGGCCATCGAGCAGCACCACGACGACAAGGGCATCATCTGGCCCATGGCCATGGCGCCGTTCATGCTGGTCATTGTGGCAATCGGCTACGGCAAGAGCGAAATGGTTAAAACAGCCGCGGATCAGTTGTATGCTGAACTGACTGCAGCCGGATTCGATGTGCTGCTGGACGACCGTGACGAACGCCCCGGCGTCATGTTTGCGAATGCCGAACTGATCGGCATTCCGCACCGCATCACGGTCGGCGAGCGCGGACTGAAAGACGGTGTAATCGAATACCAGCCGCGTCGCGCTGCGCCAGACGCATCCGGCGAGGCGCAAAAAGTCCCGTTGGCCGAGGCGGGTTCATTTTTGTCAGGAATGTTAGGACTTTGACATGAAAAAAACGACGTACACCGGTCTGCTTCTCGCCGCCCTTGTTCTGGCCCTGCCCGCCCAGGCTGGCGGACAACTGGAAGAGGCGATGTCGGCCAATGTGCGTTCGTCCCTGCAACGCGCCCTCGCCGACACGGCGGTCACGCGTACCGCATTCCGCAATACGGCCGACGAAGCGGCCTGGCTGAAGGAAATGTCGCGCCGGCTCGCCAAACGGATGCCCGACGAAAGCGAGCGGATGGAGTTTCTGACCACCCTGCACTGGGAAGCCTCGCGCGCCGGGGTCGACCCCCAACTCATGCTGGGACTGATTCAGGTGGAAAGCGGGTTCCGCAAATACGCGGTGTCGCCGGTTGGCGCGCGCGGCTACACCCAGGTGATGCCGTTCTGGGTCAGGGCCATCGGCAACGCCGACCACAACCTGTTCCAGCTTCGCACCAATCTGCGTTACGGCGCACTGATCCTGCGCCACTACATCGACATCGAGCGCGGCGACCTGTTCCGTGCGCTGGGCCGCTACAACGGCAGCCTGGGACGCCCGGAATACCCCAACCTGGTCGTCGGTGCGTGGAAACGTTATTGGGACTACACGCCCAGCACCAAGTCGGCGAACGCATCCTCCGCATCGCGCAGCTGAGCGCGCCTCCGGGAACATGCCGGACCTGATCCGGGGCGCGGAGTTTAGCGGGAACCGGAACTCAGGATGACCAGCGTTTTCGGCTGGCAGTCTGCAGCCACCACGGTACCCGGCACACCCGGCAGCGCGCTGATCACGCCGTTAAATGGCGCCTTGAGCTCGGCATCCTGCAGATTCTTTTGCGCGATCACGCGACGTGCGGTGGCGGCCGCCACCGCTGCCTGCGCCCGCACGTGGCGCAGCGTCGCCGCATCGAGTTCGGTGGTCGACGACACGGTGCGGTCGAACAGCTCCTGCGCCCGCGCCAACTCGCGCTTGGCATCACCTTCATCAGCCTGCGCACGTGCAAGGTCTGCGGCCGTTTCGTCGAGGCGTGCCTGCAGGATAGTGCGGTCGAGCCGCAGCAGCAGCGTACCTTTGCTGACACGCTGCCCGACTTTCACCAGCACCTGGTCCACCACCCCGGACACGCGCGTCGTCAGTTCGACCCTGTCTGCGGCCCACAGCGGTGCCGTTGCCAGCATGCCCCAGCCGGCCAGCAGCGCCGCTGCCAATGCTTTATGCTTCATTTCTGTGCTCCCTCAACAGGCGGCAGGCTGCCGCCAGACAATGCTTCCAGCCGCGCCAGCGCCAGCGCCAGCCGGTATTCCACCTGCTTGCGGCGCTGCTGCGCCGCCTGGGTTTCGGCCATGCTGCTTCCCAGATTGGTTTTCAGCTCGAGTTCGTATTCGGCGCGCGCACGCTCCAGCGCCCAGTCGCGGTATTCGATCTGCTTTGCCGCGGCTGCACGACTGCTGCTGCGCAGCCACTCAATTTCCTGCACGGTTGCAAGCAGGGTGTCCGCCAGATCCAACTTGAATTTTTCCAGTTGGGCCGTGATGCGTTCCTTTTGCGCCAGTTCGCGCGCCAGCCGCGCATCCACGCGCCGCCCCTGGTAGAGCGGGATATTGAACACCAGCCCGGCGCTGACTTCATCGCGGGTGCTGGTTTCGCGGCTGTAGCCTCCGCCGATCACCTCTGCGTCAAGCACCGGATTGCGTTCTGCCCGCAACGCGGCCAGCCGCGCATCCGCCGCCGCGACCTGCGCCTGCAAGCCCTGCACCTGCGGATTCTTCTCCATCACCCAGGCCAGCAGCGATTCATATTCCGGAACCGGGCGCGCATTCTCCGGCAACGCCGGCTCGGCCAGTTCGGTCGACAATTTTCCGGGACGATACATGGCGTTGGCGAGTTTCTGCCGCGTGCTGCGCATGCGCTGCAGACTGGCGCTGCGACGTTCACGCCAGTCCTGGTAGAACGCTTCCAGCCGCAACAGATCGGGGCGACTGCCGATTCCCAGGTCGAAACGTTCTCTGGCCTTGTCCCAGTCGAGATAGGCCACCGTCATGAACTCGTTGTCGACGACGTACTGCTGGTCGGCCAGCAACACATCGAAGTAGCGCGCCATGATGTCGATGCGGCGCAGGTTCTCGGAATTGAAGAGCGCGGCCTGGCGCGCCGCGATGTCCTGATCCGCCGCCGCGACCGCCTGGCTGCTGCGGCCGAAATCGAGCAAGGGCTTGCGCGCGACGATGCGTCCCGTATTGTCGGGTTTCCACTCGCCATCCGGACGGCGTCCGCTGCGCAGATTGCCGTCCAGAAACAGATTGAAATCCTGACGGCTTGCGGCCTGTTCACGGTCGGCACGCGCCAGCGCCAGATCGCTCTCCGCCATGCGCCGATCAGGATGGGCGGCCGACACGCTCGCCAGCGCTTCTTCCAGCGTCAACCGCTCCGCCACCACGACCGAGGGCAGCGACAGCAGCAGCACGAACCAGGCTGCGCGCTTCATTTGACTTGTTTGTATTTGGTAAAGGGCTGGGTCGCGTAGGCGCCCTCGGCAACATACCTGGCCAGCAGCAGGAAATCTGCCTTGTCCTTGGTGGGGCCGGTATGGCGCGCAACCATGTTGCCGTCGAGATCGAAAAACAGCATCGTGGGCGTGGCGCGCACGCGATTGGCGAAGGCAAACGCTTTTTCGGTTAGCGCCTTGCCCTGAAAGTCGGTCATCTGCGTGTCGCCGTTGACATCAATCGTGTACACCAGAAATTGCGCGCGGAACGCATCCTGCACGTCGGACTGATTCAGGATGGTGGTTTTCATGCGTTCACAGAACGGGCAATCCTCCATCTCGAAAAACAGGAAGATGCCTTTCTTGCCCTGCTGCTTCGCCGTGTCCAGTTCAGCCTGAAAATCGCCAAACTTGGGCTGAAAGAAATGGTTGGCCGGATCGCGTGTCTCCGCCCATGCGGAGCCCGCCATCAAAACCAGTAACGCGATAAGCAATTGACGCATGAAACCTCCCGGAATCTAGGGAACAACGTGTTTCTGGAACGGCCTATTTTCTGGGCCGCGGGGTCTTGCTGGCGATGTAGCTTTCCACCGCCTCACGGGTGATCGCCCCCACCTGATGGGCGACCATTTTACCGTCGGGATTGAACAGATAGGTCGTCGGCAAGCCCTGCACCGGGCCAATCTGGTTCACGATCTTCTGGCCGCCCAGCACGATGGGATAACTCACGAACATGCCTTCGGCAAAATCGGTCACCTGTTTGGCGGTACGGTAGTCCAGCGCGATACCGATGACGACGATATTGTTTTTCTTGTTTTCGTGCAGCGCAATCAGGTCGGGAATTTCCTCCAGGCAGGGCGGACACCAGGTCGCCCAGTAGTTCACCAGCACCCATTTGCCCTTGTAACCCGACAGCGTGTGCGTCTTGCCATCGGTATCGGTTACCTTGAAGTCGGCGGCCTGCGTCCATGTCGCCGCACACACCAACAGGAGCCCCGCCAGCCACATCGGATAAAATCGACTTCTTTGTAACGTCCGCATTGGTTTTTCACCATGAATGAATTCCGTATCGAGAAGGACTCGCTCGGCGAAGTCCAGGTTCCCGCGAGTGCCTGGTATGGGGCACAAACTGCGCGTGCCGTGGCCAATTTTCCCATTTCCGGCCGCCGGCCGGATAATGATTTCGTACTAGCCCATGTGCGGATCAAGCTGGCCGCCGCCCGCGCCAACTGCCAGCCGGACTGGCTGCCGGAGCAGAAACGCGACGCCATCGTCGCCGCCTGCGACAAGATCCTTGCCGGCGAGTATAGCGATCAATTCGTGGTCGACCGTTTTCAAGCGGGCGCCGGCACCAGCCACAACATGAACAGCAACGAAGTCATCGCCAACCTCGCCAACGTGGCGCTGGGCGGTGAAAAAGGCACGTACAAGCCGGTCAATCCCAACGACGACGTCAACATGGGTCAGTCGACCAACGACACCATCCCCACCGCCATCCGCCTCGCCGTGCTGGCCAAGCTGCCGCGCCTGACCGCGGCGGTGCACGCCATGGCCGATGAATTCACGCGTCTGGCCGAACGCGAAAAGGACACCGTCAAATCCGGCCGCACCCACTTGCAGGACGCCGTACCCACCACGCTGGGGCAGGAATTCGCCGGCTACGCCTGGACGCTTGGCCGCTGCGAGGCCGCGCTCGACGCGGTGCGCCCGGCTCTGTGCGAGATCGGCCTCGGCGGCTCGGCGGCCGGCACCGGCCTCAATACCTCGCCCGACTATCCGGCACGCGCGGCGGCCGAACTGGCGCAACTCACCGGCGAGCCGATCCGCGTCGGCCAGCTGGTGGCGCAGATGCAGTCGATGAACGACCTGACACGGCTGTCGGGCGAAATCCGCAACCTGGCGCTGGAACTCACCCGCATCTCCAACGACCTGCGCCTGCTCGCCTCCGGCCCGCGCACCGGGCTGGGCGAAATCCAGTTGCCGCCAGTGCAGCCGGGGTCAAGCATCATGCCGGGCAAGGTCAACCCGGTGATGTTCGAGATGCTCAATCAGGTCTGCTTCCAGGTGCTGGGGCAGGACGCCGCCGTCTCCTACATGGTGCAGGCCGGGCAAATGGAACTGAACGTCATGATGCCGGCGCTGGGTTCCGCGCTGTTCGACGCCATGGACTGGCTGACCAACGCGATGAACGCCGCCACCGAAAAGAACCTCAAGGGGATTGTTGTTAAC
>JBFHXL010000052.1:0-9472 GCA_041599035.1 Thiobacillus sp.
ACCAGATCTTCCAGCATCTCCTTGTCATCCCCCATCAGGCTGGGGTCGATGGCGATGCGGCGCACATCGTATTTGCAGGTCATTGTCACCTTGACCATGCCGGCGCCGCTTTGCCCCTCGACCTCAATCTCGGCCAGATTGGCCTGCATCTTGGCCATGTTGTCCTGCATTTGCTGGACCTGCTTCATCATGTTGCCGATGCCGCCTTTCATCATGTTGATTCTCCTAGTGCCCTGAGTCGGGAATATGTTGATCGTGTATTCGCATAGCGCACTGGTGGAATAAGTGGAAATGACGAAATCATTCGCAGGCAAGGCGCAAACCGCAGCCAGGGTGGACACCTGGCAAGGGTTTGCAACGCTGTATGCGGAAGATTTTCGACATGTCCATTCGACATCTTTCCACCTCAGGGCACTAGCGGCTGTATGGAAGTCGCGTCGATCTGACCGCCGAACTGGTCGACCAGCTCACGCACGAATGGATCCGATTCGATGGCGGCCACGGCCTCGGCCTGGCGCGCGTCCTTGATACGGGTGCGCACCTGCTGCGGTGTCTGCTCGGCGGCCGCGCCGATCTCGAACGTGATCTGAAGCGTCGCGCCGTATTTGTCGCGCAACGCGGCTACCAGCTTGTCCTGATACGCACGGTCGAGCAGATGTTTGTGCGCCTCCCCCACGCGCAGCGTCACCGCATCGCCCGCCTGTGAAACCAGCTCACTGTGATCGGCCAGCATTTTGGCCATGCCGCCGAGACGCAGTTCAGCCACAACCGCGAGCCAGTCCCAGGCGGCAGATGGCGCAGATTCACGGGCAACCAGAGCGCGTTCGGGTAGTTCGGCATTGGCTGACACAACCGGTTCAGCCTCAGCCTCGACAATTGGCGCAGTAATGGGGGCAACCTTGGGGGCGGCTGACGCTGGCACAGGTGCAGTGGCAACCCGCTCAGTTTGTGCTGGCACGACCCGAACCGGTGCCGGACGTGCTGCCGGCGCCGCGCCCACCTTGCCATTCGTCGTATCGGGCGCAAACGCCAGCATGCGCAGCAGCGTCATGCAGAAACCGGAAAACTCGTCCGGCGCATAGGGCAGGTCGCGACGGCCATTCAAGGCAATCTGGTAGTAGAGCTGAACGGTTTCGGCGTCCAGCCGGGCGGCGGCAGCCTGCATCCGCTCTGCGTCTGTCACGGTTTCCACCGCATCAGGCGCGTGCAGCATCAGCGCCAGTTGCGTCAGCAGGTTGCCCAGGTCCTGCAGCGCAGCATCGAAGGCAATGCCGCGCTCGGCTAGTTGCCGCGCCTGATCCAGCAAGGCATCGCCATCCTGCGCCGCCAGCGCATCCAGAACGTCGAACAGGTAATCGCGCCGCACGGTGCCGAGCATGACTTCGACTGCAGCCGCCTCCACCTTGCCGCCGCCGTAGGCGATCGCCTGATCGGTGAGCGACAGCGCATCGCGCATGCTGCCGGCGGCGGCACGCGCCAGCAGGTTCAACGCAGCCGCTTCGCTGGCAACGTGTTCCTGCTCCAGCACTTCGCCCAGATGCTGTGCCACCAGTGCCGGCGGCATCGGTTTCAGGTTGAATTGCAGGCAGCGCGAGAGCACCGTCACCGGAATCTTCTGCGGGTCGGTGGTGGCGAGAATGAATTTCACATGGGCGGGCGGCTCTTCCAGCGTTTTCAGCATGGAATTGAAGGCCGGCTTCGACAGCATGTGCACTTCGTCGATGATGTAGACCTTGTAGCGTCCCACCGTCGGCGCGTACTGCGCGTTGTCGAGCACCTCGCGCATGTTGTCGACGCCGGTGTTCGACGCCGCATCGAGTTCCAGCAGATCGACAAAACGGCCGGCATCGATCTGGGTGCAGGCCGAACATACGCCGCAGGGCGCATGGGTGACGCCCGTTTCACAGTTGAGGCACTTGGCCAGGATCCGTGCCAGCGTGGTCTTGCCCACGCCGCGGGTGCCGGTCAGCAGATAGGCATGGTGCAGCCGCCCCTGCGTCAGCGCGTTGGAGAGCGCCTGCACCACATGCTCCTGCCCCTTGAGGTCAGCAAACCCACGCGGCCGCCACTTGCGCGCGAGCGCAAGAGCCGGTGCTGCGGAATCGCCGAAGAGATCAGTCATGGATAATTAATTAAGGCGGGAACCATTCCAGGCTGCATTCGAACGGAGACAAGACGCCACAACGCAGGTTCCGCGCGAATGCAGCCTGGAATGGCGAGCCAGAACCCCGGCACTGGCATCCATCGCTGTGGCTGCTTCCTTCCGGACCTGACCCGATTCACGACTTCACCATGCGGGGAGGCCCGCCGCCTGTATTTTACCCCGGAAGCGCCTTTATTCTTCGTCATCAGTCGCGGTCAGGCGGCGTTTTTTTACCGCGTCGGCCAGCATCCGCAGCAAGGGGATGGTGTCGTCCCAGCCAATGCAGGCGTCCGTGATCGACTGGGCATATTCCAGCGGCCTGCCCTCGACCAGATCCTGGCGGCCCGCATTCAGGTGACTTTCGACCATCGCGCCGATGATGCGGGCATCACCGCCCGCCACCTGTGCCGCGACGTCGGCACCGACGTCGATCTGGCGCTGGTACTGCTTGCTCGAGTTGGCGTGCGAGAAATCGATCATCAGCTGCTGGCGCAGACCGGCCGCGGCCAGTTCGCCACAGGCCAGATTCACGCTCGCCGCATCGTAGTTGGGGGCCTTGCCGCCGCGCAGAATGACATGCGTATCCTCGTTGCCGGAGGTGCTGAACACCCCGACATGGCCTGACTTGGTGATGGAAATGAAATGGTGGCGCGCCGCAGCCGCCTTGATCGCATCGACCGCGATACGCAAACTGCCGTCGGTCCCGTTCTTGAATCCAACCGGACACGACAGGCCGGACGCCAGTTGGCGGTGCGACTGCGACTCGGTGGTGCGTGCGCCGATCGCGCCCCAGCTCACCAGATCGGCGATGTATTGTGGCGAAATCAGGTCGAGGAACTCGGTCGCGCAAGGCAGGCCGATTTCGTTGATTTCCAGCAGCAGCTTACGCGCCAGCCGCAGGCCTTCGTTGATATCGAAACTCTCGTCCAGATGCGGGTCGTTGATCAGGCCTTTCCAGCCCACCGTGGTGCGCGGCTTTTCGAAATACACGCGCATCACGACGATGAGGTCGTGCGCGAGTTCATCGGCCAGCGGCTTCAGCTTTTTCGCATATTCAAGTGCGGCAGCCGGGTCATGAATGGAACACGGGCCAACGACGATGAACAGGCGGTCGTCAGCCCCGCGCAACACGTCATGAATGGCGCTGCGCGCGTTCGCCACGTGTGCATGCACGGCTTCGCTGGCACGCAGTTCGCGCATGATCTGCATCGGGGCGAGCAGCTCGCCGCTTTGCTCGATGCGGGTGTCGTCGGTTCGGGTGGCATTCATTTCAAGGCTCCGTGATTGTGTGCGCTAAACCCGCTGCGGCTCAAACAAAAAACCGCCAGCAGGCTGGCGGTTTCGTTAAGGCTCTGCTGTTCGTCTCAGCGCCTCCCGACCGCCATGGGCGTGGGATAAAAGCGGCTAAAAAAGAACACAGAAACCAGGTTCATAGGCGCCAGTCTATCAAAACCCGCCTGCCAGTGCCAATTCGCCGTGCGTGATGCGGGGGGGGCCCTGATATTCATCCTGCTTCCGCCCTATAATGTTTTTTAATAGGGGAACAGGGCAGAAATGATGGCTATGGGCACAGAAAACCAGCACGCCGGTCAGGAGTTGCGGCGCGACAAGCGCTTCCAGGTTTCGCAGGCGGCCATTATCACGCAGGTTGGGCACGTCGAAATCGCCTGCGAAATCCGTGATTTCTGCCAGGGCGGCCTGTTTCTCAAGTTCACCAATCCGGAAGCGGCGATCGCCTCGCTGGCCAAGCGCGGGAATGCCGATGTTGAAGTCGTATTCACCCCGGCCTCGGTCAGCCCGACCCAGACCTTCCATATCCCCGCGCAACTCAAGCGGCTGAGCCCGCTTGGTGTCGGCGTCGCGTTCATGCGGCAACCCGTCGACGCACTGCGTGCCCTGCAAAAGCTGCGCATGGCTGTGCACCGGCAGAAACTCGCCGCGCTTCCCGTTTCAAACGCGCATCCCCAGCTGCGCGAAGCCAGTACCACGCTTCTGAGCGAAACCCTGCTCCAGGTGCATGATCAGATCATGCGCGTGCTGGGCGACAAGTTGAATACAGCCGCCTTGCATGCCGGCGGTATTGCCGAGCACAGTGGACTGCTGGGCGCGGTGGAAATTTTTTCCAAGAATGTCGCGAGCGTGCAAACCCAGTTTACGCGACAGGTGCTGGACGCCTTGTCACAGGCGCGTCCCATACAGACCCAGGCGACCCGTGCCAGCCAGGACGGCGGACTGGCGCTGGTCGACGAGCTTGATTTTGAAGACTGGCTCTCGACTTCGTCGGAAGCCCACAAGCTTGAAGAGCAGTTCCGCGAACAACTGGCCGATCTCGAGCCACGCATCGGCCAGCTGTTCGACTTTTCCTGCGACCACACCAACAACCCCTTCGGCCCCGCTGTCATCGGTCACGCCTACCGCAGCGCACTTCAGGACCTGCAGGTCCCGGCACGTGCGCGCCAGGTCGCGTATGCCGTTTTGCGTGACGTGCTGTCCGACCAGCTTGGTCCGCTCTATGCCGAACTGCTGGCCCTGCTGCCCGTTTCGCACGCCGAGGTCGCGCCCGACCAGCCCGCCGACACGGCGCACCCCCAGCCCGCCGAACCGCACGCGTCCGATGCCGTCGAACCCGCTCGCTCCGACGCGGTGCCCGCCGCCGCCCCGGGACAGGGCACGCTCAGCCGGCTGACCGGCTCGCTGATGGACTTCTTCCGCGGCCCGGAAGCTCCCACCGGCACGGCTGCGCCAACGGGCGCCGCCCCCCCTCCTTCTGGCATGGCTACTCCCGGCATGGCTACTCCCGGCATGTCTGCACCCGGCACCTCCGCTCCCGGCACCTCCGCTCCCGGCACCTCCGCTCCCGGCACCTCCGCTCCCGGCACGGCGCCCGGCATGTCAGGTGGCACCGCCCAGGGCTTGGCGCAGGGTGCGGCTTCGCGGCCGATGGGGGCAAGCATGCCGGGACTGGCCGGCTCGCCGGTGCTGCAACGCCTGGCCGCGGCGGGCGCGCTTCCGGAAACGCTCACCCATGAAATGCAGCGCTCGGTCGACATGTTCGGCGCCCTGTTCGACACCATGCATGCCGAAAAGTCGGTCACTGAAAGCATGCGGCCCTATTTCCAGCAACTCGAGACCAGCCTCATCAAGCTGGCCATGTCCGACCCGCAATTCCTGAGCTCCCCCGCCCACCCCGCGCACAAGGTGTTGAACACGCTCGACCGCATCAGCATGGTGGCAGGAGACGACGGCAAGATCACCGATGCGCGCCTGTTGCGGCTGATGAACCGCTGGACCGACCGCATCAACGCGGAAGCCGACAAGAATCCGGGGGTCTTCGACGAGGCCCGCATCCAGCTCGAGCGCGTAGTCAAGCCGCTGCTGCACGAGCGCTCCGCACGGGTGTTTCGCCTGCAGGAAATGTGCGAAGGCCGCCAGCGTGCCGAAGTCACCAAACAGCGCATCCTGCGCGAGTTGCTGACCCGGATGGGCGATCGTTCGGTGCCCAATGCCGTGATCGAATTGCTGAACGGCGGCTGGCGCAACGTGCTGCTGATGGCCGAAATGCGGCAGGGCATCGACAGCGATGAGGCGCACGAAGCCTGGGGCGTCTTGCAGCAGCTGTGCGAATGGATGGACCCCGATCAAACCGACTTGCCTGCCCCGGCCGAAATCCAGCTTGCATTGCAGCACATCGACCAGGCGCTGACCCAGGTGTGCGCCGACAAGTTTGCGCAGGACCGCATCGTCGACCAACTCGCTGCCGCGCTGTTCGACGAGGACAAATCACTGCATCGGCATACGTCGGTCGCCACCCGTCTCAACGATGACGCAAGCGAGCCGCTGAGCGAGACCCATGACAACCTGGCCGAACGGCTGCGCGTCGGCGACTGGTTGCAGTTCAAGTCGCTGGATGCGCCGCTCAACCTGATCTGGATCGGGGATCAGCCGCACGTCTATGTGTTTGCCAACTACCGTGGCATCAAGAAACTCGACCTCAAGCGCTCGAACCTGCTGGAGTCACTGGAAAACGGCGAGGCGACCTGGACCGAAGACCTGGAACTCCCGCTGATGGATCGATCCTACAGCGCAATGATCCAGAAGATGCAGCGCGACCTGCTGTGGCAGTCCTCGCACGATCCCGCCACCGGGCTCGCCAACCGCAAGAGCTTCTTCCGTTCAGTCCGCCGCAACTGGCTGCGCAGCCAGGCAACGGACGGCGGGTTTGCCATCGGCGTGATCCAGCTCGACTTCAGCAATCCTGCAGGCGAAGCCGTTGGCGCCGAAATCCGCACCCCTATCCTGCGGGAACTGGCCCAATTGCTGCCCACGCAGCTATTGCCCAATACGCTGCTTGCGCGCGCGGGCGAATCCGGTCTCTCGTTCTGGATCGAAGCCGCCGACAGTGCCGCCGCACTCGAACAGGCCCACGCCCTGCTGCAAATCATTACCCGTCATCCCAATGAAATAAACGGCACGCGCTACAGCGTGCAGGCTGCAGCCGGCCTGATGTGGACAAGCGACTGCCTCAGCCCCGAAGTCTATTACGACAACGCCAACGCCGCCTGCGCCCGCGCGCGTGAATCCGGCACGCCGGTCATGCTCTACAGCAGCGAAACCGAAAACAGCGGCGTGCTGGCACTGGCGGAATGGGCACACCAGCTGACCGCGATCCTCGTCAACAACCGGCTCAGCCTGAATTGCCAACCCGTCGCCGCCACCGCCGACGCATCGCACGCACCAATCTATTACGAAGTGCTGCTGCATCCCAGCGTGCAGGATGAACCCATCGCCACGCGCGACCTGATTGCCGTTGCGGAACGGCTGAAACGCATCACCGAAATCGACCGCTGGGTGGTGAGAAACGTCATGCAGTGGATGCGTGAGCATGCCGACAGCACTGCCAGGCTGGGCGGTTTCTCGATCAACCTGTCCGGCCAGTCCGTCACCAATCCGCTGTTCCTGAAATTCCTGCTGGCCGAACTGGCACGCGGCGACATTCCCGGCAACAAGCTGATTTTTGAAATCAGCGAAGTCGACGCGGCCGCAGGCCACGCCCAGACCCAACTGTTCATGCGCCAGCTGCAGCGCCACGGCTGCCGCTTCACGCTGGATGAATTCGGTGCAGGCTCCAGCTCCTTTACCAGCCTGAAGAGCATGAAGCTGGATTACCTGAAAATCGACCGCGCCCTGATACGTGAACTGGCCACCAGCATGATCGATGAAGCGCTGGTGCGCTCGATTCTGGAAACCGGCAACTTCCTCGGCATCAAGACCGTGGCATGCTACGTCGAAGACGCCGAAACCCTTGCCAAGATGAGGGAGATGGAGGTGGATTGCGTGCAGGGGTATTTGATTGGGGAGCCGCAACCACTGGAGAGTTTGGCCTGAGGCAAGCCATCAGCGCCGTTCGCCCTGAGCCTGCGGAAGGGTCGCTGCGTAGCGGTGGGGTCCCGCCGGCGTACCCCTTGCGGGTGCTGTCGAAGGGCTGTCAACTGTAGCAGGAGACATCGCAAGACTGCCGACCGTTGGCCGGGGGTAGCCCTAAAGGACTCCGATCCACTACGCGCTGAAGCGCGTGTGGAGTCGTATGCCCGGCGGCTAGTTACTTTCTTTGTCTCGCCAAAGAAAGTAACCCAAGAAAGGCGACCCCAACAGCCCCGAATTCCCGAAAATCGAGCCCGCCGGACGGGCGGCGAAGAACTCGCCCCGCTTGTGCTGTTTTGAATTGGTTTTTTGTGAGCGGGGCTCAAACACCTTCGCCGCTGATCCGCCCGTCAGGCTCGATTTTCGGCGGGGCTGAAAGGGAAGAAAGTCAAAACCAGGACGGTGATGACTGTACATATTTAGTGCTTGCATTAAGCACGTCAGCACAGGCTATTTATTCTTTATCACCTTGGTGAAAACCGGTTCCCCATCAACGTATTCAGTTACTTTGCAAGGCGTTCTCTTTCCAGCTTTTTTGGGGTCGTTGAATTGCCTGGAAAGAACCGATGCCTGATTGATGAGGGTTAGATGGTTAATTGCTTTGGTGTCCCTGGCGGGATGAGAATTCCCGGAGTTTTTCTACGCTTACTTGACTTGGCCATAGGGATTGAAAAGTACGCGGAAATTTCCAGTTGGCTTCAATTACGCCGTCCCACCCACCGTCAACCCATCGATCCGCAGCGTCGGCTGCCCCACGCCGACCGGCACGCTCTGGCCTTCCTTGCCGCAGGTGCCGACGCCCGCATCCATTTCCATGTCGTTACCGATCATGGAGACGCGCGTCAGCACTTCGGGGCCGTTGCCGATGAGAGTGGCGCCTTTGACCGGGTAGGTGATCTTGCCGTTTTCGATGATGTAGGCCTCGGCGGCGGAGAAGACGAACTTGCCGCTGGTGATGTCGACCTGGCCGCCGCCGAAGTTGACGGCGTAGAGGCCGTTCTTCACCGAGGCGATGATTTCGTGCGGGTGCTTGTCGCCGCCGAGCATCAGGGTGTTGGTCATGCGCGGCATGGTCAGATGCGCGTAGGACTCACGGCGGGCGTTGCCGGTGGTCGGCATGCCCATCAATCTCGCGTTCATCATGTCCTGCATGTAGCCGGTGAGGATGCCGTCCTCGATCAGGGTGGTGCGCTGGGTGGGATTGCCTTCGTCGTCGATATTGAGCGAGCCGCGGCGCAGCGGGATGGTGCCGTCGTCAATGACGGTGACGCCCGGTGCGGCGACGCGCTCGCCAATGCGACCGGAAAACGCCGAGCTGCCTTTGCGGTTGAAGTCGCCTTCCAGGCCATGGCCTATCGCTTCGTGCAGCAGGATGCCGGGCCAGCCGGCGCCGAGGACGACGGTCATGGTGCCGGCCGGTGCAGGTCGCGCGTCGAGGTTGACGCTGGCCTGGTGCACGGCCTGACGTGCGTATTGTTCGAGAATGTCGTCGGTGAAGTAACTGTAGTCGAAGCGACCGCCGCCGCCGCCTGAGCCCTGCTCGCGGCGCCCATCCTGCTCGGAGATCACCTGCAGCGACAAGCGCACCAGCGGGCGCACGTCGGCGGCCATGTGGCCGTCTGAACGCGCGACGTAGATCACTTCGTATTCGGACGCGAGGCTCGCCATGACCTGGATGACGCGCGGATCCATGGCGCGGGCCTTCTTCTCCAGCCGCTCCAGCAGGCTGACCTTGGCGGCATCGTCCAGGCTCGCCAGCGGGTCGACCGCGTTGTACAGCAGGCGGCCTTCGCCGCGCCGTGCGAGGGCCGCCTGGCGTTCCTGGCCTGCGCGCGCGATGGCGCGGGTGGCATCGGCCGCGGCACCCAGCGCCTCGAGGCTGATGTCGTCGGAATAGGCAAAGGCGGT
>JBFHXL010000053.1:0-9248 GCA_041599035.1 Thiobacillus sp.
ATGCGCAGCTCGATCTGCGAATAGTCGGCCGACACCAGTTGATGCCCGGGCGGCGCGATGAAGGCTTCGCGGATGCGGCGGCCTTCCGCGGTGCGCGCCGGAATATTCTGCAGGTTGGGATCGGAACTCGCCAGCCGTCCGGTGACCGCCGTGGCCTGCGAATAGCTGGTATGCACGCGCCCGGTTGTCGGGTGGACCATCTGCGGCAGCTTGTCGGTGTAGGTCGATTTCAGCTTGGCCATGCCGCGGTAGTCAAGGATCGCGCGCGCGATCGGGTGATCGAGCGCCAGTTGCTCCAGTGTGTCCTCGTCGGTGGAGGGCGCCCCGCCCGGCGTCTTCTTGATGACCGGCAGGCCTTTTTGCGTAAACAGGATGTCGCCGATCTGCTTGGGCGAGCTCATGTTGAACGGCTGACCGGCTTCCTGATAGGCGCGCTGCTCGAGTTCCAGCATCTTCTTGCCGAGTTCGCCGCTCTGGATGGCCAGCAGCTTGCGGTCGAGCAGGATGCCGGTGCGCTCCATGCGGAACAGGATCGCTGCCACCGGCAGTTCGATCTGGCGATACACGTATTCGAGCTTGTCGGACGCCGCGATCTGCGGCGTCAGCGCATCGCGCACGCGCAGCGTGACGTCGGCGTCTTCCGCCGCATATTCGCTGGCGCGCTCGATCGCCACCTGCTCGAAGCCGATGCGCGACGCGCCCTTGCCGGTGACGTCGTCGTAGCTGATCGTCGCCAGCCCGACATGGCGCGTGGTCAGGCTGCCGAGTTCGTGCGACTGGTGCGCTTCCAGTACGTAGGACTGCAGCAGCGTGTCGTCCAGCACGCCGCTGTGTTCGCTGCCGCCCAGCGTGATGCCGTAGTTGGCAAAAATGTGGCGGTCGTACTTGAGGTGCTGGCCGATGATCTTGGGCACCGGGTTTTCCAGCAGCGGCTTGAGCCTGGCCAGCACGGCAACGCGGTCGAGCTGCGCGGGTGCGCCGGCATAGTGGTGCGCCAGCGGCAGATAGGCGGCCACGCCGGCCTCGGTCGCGAACGAGATGCCGACCAGTTCGGCCTGCATCGCATTGAGTCCGGTGGTTTCGGTGTCGAGCGCATAGGCCAGTGCGGCTTCGAGCTTGGCAATCCAGGCGTCGAGCGCGGCCTCGGTCAGAATGGTCTCGTAATGTGCGCGATGCTCGCCGCTCGTGTCTTGTTCGGGGACAGCCGGCGCTTCGGTGGCGGCGGCATCGAGTTCGCGCAGCCAGGTGCGGAAGGCGTAGCGCTCGAACAGCGGCCGCAAGGTATCCAGGTCGCGCGGCTGCAGCGTCAGCGAGTTGAGTTCGAACGGCAGCGCGACGTCGGTCTTGATCGTGATCAGCGTGCGCGCCTGCGGCAGCCAGTCCAGCGCCGCGCGCAGGTTGTCGCCGACCACGCCCTTGATCGCATCGGCATGTGCGATCAGGTTGTCGAGCGAATCGTATTCGGTCAGCCACTTCACGGCGGTTTTGGGGCCGCACTTGGCGACGCCGGGCACGTTGTCCACGGTATCACCGATCAAGGTCAGGTAATCGATGATGCGCTCGGGCGGCACGCCGAACTTGGCGGTGACGCCGGCCTCGTCGAGCGTTTCCTCGCTCATGGTATTGACCAGCGTGACGTGGTCGTTGACCAGTTGCGCCATGTCCTTGTCGCCGGTGGAGACGATGCTGCGGATATTCTGTTTCGCCGCTTCCACCACCAGGGTGCCGATCACGTCATCGGCCTCGACGCCGTCGATCACGATCAGCGGCCAGCCTTCGGCACGGATCGCGGTGTGCAGCGGCTCGATCTGGCTGCGCAGATCATCCGGCATCGGCGGGCGGTGTGCCTTGTACTCGGGATAGAGATCGTCACGGAAGGTTTTGCCCTTCGCGTCGAACACGCAGGCGATATAATCGGCTGCATACTCCTTGCGCAGCTTGTGCAGCATGGACAGCACGCCCTTGATCGCATTGGTCGGCTCGCCCGCCGGATTGCGCAAGTCAGGCAGGGCATGAAACGCGCGATACAGATAGGACGATCCGTCCACCAATAGCAGGGTTTTTCTGGATGGGCTTACACTGGCTTGACTTAAACTCGGCTGGTTCAATTTGGAAGCACTCACGAGGCGCACAACATGCACTTGGATAAATTACCGATCAGCGCCGACCCGGACCGTACCGCCGAGATCAACTATTCGGCGCGCGAGTCGTGGCGGATGCTGGGGATTATGTCAGAGTTCGTCGAGGCGACCGAGCGCCTGGCGTCCATCCGTCCGGCCGTCTCCATTTTCGGCAGCGCCCGCACCCCGCCCGATCATGCGAATTACATGCTGACCGAGGAGATCGCGCGCAAGCTGTCGGATGCGGGCTTTTCGGTGATTTCCGGCGGCGGCCCCGGCATCATGGAAGCCGCCAACAAGGGCGCGTATTTCGGCAAGTCGCCCAGCGTCGGGTTGAACATCCAGCTGCCGCACGAACAGAGCGCCAACACGTATCAGGACATCAGCCAGACTTTCCAGCATTTTTTCGCGCGCAAGGTCATGTTCGTCAAGTTTGCGGCGGCGTATGTCGTCATGCCGGGCGGCTTTGGCACGATGGATGAACTGTTCGAGGCGCTGACCCTGGTGCAAACCGGAAAGATTGCCCATATTCCGATCATCCTGGTCGGCTCCCGCTTCTGGGGAGGGCTGACCGACTGGATCAAATCCTCTCTGGTTGTCGAAGGCATGATTTCGCCTGATGATATCGGCCTGATCCAGGTCATCGATACCCCGCAGGAGGTGGTGAATGCCATCTTCAGTCATTACGAAAAACGGGGTTTCATGCCGTCGCCGGCCGAGCGTGAAATTCAGTTCAATCTGTAAATCGTTCGCTTTTCAACTAGATTTGGATTACCTGCTTACTGGAGCCTTTATGCGTTACGCCGCTTTGCTGTTGACCCTGATGTTGGGTGCCCCGGCTGTTGTCGCCGCCCCATCCGACCTGCCGCCCGGCCTCACGCCGGTCCCCGATGGCGTGCCGGGTCCCGACGACGTGCCGTCGGTGACGATCAAGCCGAGCAGCCAGGGGCGGGTTGTTGAATACCGCGCCAACGGCCAGCTTTACATGCTGAAAATCATTCCCAAGGTCGGCAAGCCGTATTACCTCGTCGACCAGAAAGGCGATGGCCAGTTTATTCGTCGGGACGGAGCCGATTCCGGATTGCGGCCCCCGATGTGGGTGGTGAAGGAATTCTGATTCCTGCCCGCATGTGAAGCGGCGCGTTTGCGGCTGCGCCGCGCCCACGGCCTGCGCCTGCATTCCGTAATGCTGCATGCCAGACAACAAAATCGCCGTCCCTGTCGGTTAAAATCCGCCGCATGACTTCCGCATCCAATCAAGATATCCCGCGCAAGGTCGCGGCCAACCAGGGCTTTCAGTGGGTGGTCGCCGGCTTTCGCCTCTATCGCAAAAATCCTTTATTGCTGTCCGCCGCCTTTGCCATGCTGTTCGGCATCGTGATGGCACTGGGTCTTATTCCGGTGCTGGGTGGCTCCCTGTCCGAACTGGCGTCTCCGTTGATGGTGGCCGGTTTCATGGCGGCGTATCGCGCGCTCGACAGCGGCAGCGAGCTCGAACTACCGCAATTCATGGCGGGCGTGCAGGGGCCGGCGATCCCGTTGATGGTGGTGGGGGCGGTGCAACTGCTCGGCACCTTGCTGATCGGCCAGGTCATGCTTGGAATGGGTTTCGACCCGCAGGCGGTGGTGGCCGCAGCCAAGAGCGGAGACGCCTCGCCGGAGCAGATGCAGGCCCTGCTCAATCAGGCCATGCCGGCAGTGCTCACCGGAATGATTCTGTTTGCCCCGCTGATCATGGCCACCTGGTTCGCGCCCGCGCTGATTCTGTTCGGCGGCGCCCGCCCGGTTACCGCACTGGGGGTGAGCCTGCGCGCCGTCGCCAAAAACTGGGCGGCGATGCTGACAAACAGCATCGCGCTGGGCCTGCTGCTGTTTTTCGCCGCGCTGGTGCCGATGCTGCTTGGATTGCTGGTCGCGATGCCGGTGCTGTTCGGCTCGCTGTATGCCTCGTATCAGGCAATTTTTGCGGTGTGGGCAGACGACCGGGCGACTGTCGATAATGTGGTTCCGCTGAATTAGGGTGAACGGACTCTAGACCGCTGACAGCTTGGCGTAGGCCAGCGCCAGCCATTTCGTTCCCGCTTCGCGGAATTTCACCTGCACGCGGGCGTCGCTGCCGCGTCCCTCGAAATCGATGATGATGCCGGTACCGAACTTGGCGTGGGTGACGCTCTGTCCCACCTTGTAGCCGCTGTCGTTGCCGGGCCGGGTCGGGCTGCGTGGCGGCGGGGTGGCGCCGCCGCCGGTGTTCGGGTGGACGCTTGATGAATAGGTGGGGTCGCGGCGGTTGAGGTTCAGCAATACCTGTTGCGGCAGTTCGTCGAGAAAACGCGACGGCAGGCTGTAGCGGATCTGGCCGTGCAACATGCGCGACTGCGCGTGCGACAGATACAGGCGCCGCCGGGCGCGGGTGATCGCCACGTACATCAGACGCCGTTCCTCCTCCAGTCCGTTTGCCTCATTGGCACTTTGCTCGTGCGGGAACAGGCCTTCCTCCAGCCCGGTGATGAAGACGGCGTGAAACTCCAGCCCCTTGGCCGCGTGCACCGTCATCAGTTGCAGCGCATCGTTGCCGGCGATGGCCTGGTGTTCGCCCGCCTCCAGCGCGGCGTGGGCAAGGAAGGCGTCGAGCGTGTTTTCTTCGGATTCCTCCGAAAACAGCGTCGCCGCGTTGATCAGCTCGTTGAGGTTTTCCAGACGGTCGGCGCCGTCCTTGTCGGCGCGATAGTAGTCGGCGAGACCCGACGCCTCGACCACGTGGTCGATTGTCTCCGCCAGGGTCAGGTCGCGCGTGACCTGCTTGATGTCTTCGATCAGCTTGGCAAAGCCGGCCACCTTGCCGCCGCCGGTGCATGCAGCCTGCCACAGGCTGGAACCCGAGCGTGCGGCATGGTCGGCCAGTTGCTCCAGCGTACGCGCGCCGATGCCGCGGGTGGGGAAGTTCACCACGCGCAGGAAGGCGCCGTCGTCTTCCGGGTTGGTCAAGAGGCGCAGGTAGGCGAGCGCGTGCTTGATTTCCTGGCGCTCGAAAAAGCGCAGCCCGCCGTACACCCGATACGGCACGTTGGCCGAGAACAGCGCGTGCTCCAGCACCCGTGACTGCGCGTTGGAGCGATACAGCAGCGCCATGTCGGACAAACTGGTGCCTTCGCGGTTGAGCGCGCGCACCTCGTCCACCACGAAGCTGGCTTCTTCCTGGTCGGAGTAGGCATCGAACACGCGGATCGGCTCGCCTTCGCCTTCGGCGGTCCACAGGTTCTTGCCGAGGCGGTGCGCATTCTGCGAAATCAGCGTGTTGGCGGCGGTGAGGATGTGGCCGTGGCTGCGATAGTTCTGCTCCAGCTTGATGACGTTGCCGTGCGCGAATTCGCGCTCGAACTCGGCCATGTTGGCGGTGTTGGCGCCACGGAACGCGTAGATCGACTGATCGTCGTCGCCCACCGCGAACAGCGCCGTGTGCGGGCCGGCAAACAGCTTGAGCCAGCGGTACTGCAGCGAATTGGTGTCCTGGAACTCGTCGATCAGGATGTGCTTGAAGCGGTCCTGATAGTGCTGCCGCAGCGGCTCGTTGCGATACAGCAGCTCGTAGGCGCGCAGCAGCAGTTCGGGGAAGTCGGCCACGCCCTCGCGCTGGCATTGCGCGTCGTAGGCCTCGTAGAGTTCGGCCAGCCGCATCGAGTATTCGTCGAAGGCCTCGGCGTCGCGCGCGCGCCGCCCGGCCTCCTTGTGGGCGTTGATGAATCCCTGCACCTTTTTCGGCTCGAACTTTTCGGTGTCGATGTTCATCGACTTCATCAGCCGCTTGATCGCGGAGAGCTGGTCCGAACTGTCGAGAATCTGGAACGACTGCGGCAGCCCGGCTTCGCGGTAATGCGTGCGCAGCAGCCGGTTGGCGAGGCCGTGGAAGGTGCCGACCCACATGCCGCGCGTGTTGATCGGCAGCATCGCCGAAATGCGCGTCAGCATTTCCTTCGCCGCCTTGTTGGTGAAGGTCACCGCGAGGATGCCGTGCGGCGACACCTGGCCGCTCTGGATCAGCCACACGATGCGCGTGGTCAGCACGCGCGTCTTGCCCGAGCCGGCGCCCGCCAGAATCAGTGCCGATTCGTGCGGCAGCGTCACCGCGGCACGTTGTTCGGGGTTCAGGTGTTCAAGCAGGGCGGACATACGGATGTAAACTCTGGCGGTCAATCGCAGATTATAAAGGGCTCTGTATGGTGAAAATCTTGTTTTTCGGTGATCTGGTGGACACGCTCGGCATGGCTGCCGATGAAATTCAGCTGCCGCCCGACGTGACCGATGTCGAACGCCTGCTGTTCGTGCTGTCGAAACGCGGCGACATGTGGAAAAAAATGCTGCTCGGCAATCCCAAGCTGAATATCACCATCAACAAGCAGTTCGTCGAGAAATCCTCGCCGGTGAAGGATGGCGACGAGATTGCGCTGGTGGGATTCGCGGTGGCCTGAGCGGCTGCAGACAGCCTCCAGGAAGAAGGCTGACCTGCGCACTCTGCCCGAGCTTGGTATAGTTCTGTCATGCGGGCGGCATTGCCCCTGCCGCCATTCTGTTTTCAGCATTGCATTCGCCCCCTGCGGCGATCGAAGGAGGTCTTTTGGCCAAGCCCAATTACCAGTACGAAAAGCGCCAGAGGGATCTGGCCAAGAAACTCAAGAAGGAAGAAAAGGCCCGGCAAAAGCTCGCGAACAAGGCTGCCTCCGGTTCTACAGAAGATCCGGCAGGTACGCCGGCGAGCGAGGACAACACGACGGCGACGCCGGACGGCGCATCCACCCCTGAAGGGTGAGGCGGCGGTCCTCCGTTCCCGCGTTTGCAGTGGCGTGGCCCCGGCCGGGGGCAAAAAACAAACGGAGCCAGGCGGCTCCGTTTTTGATGTGCGGCACCAGGCGACGGCCCCTGCGCCCCCGATAAGGCCGGGGCGGGCCATGCCTGAATCGGTGTGCGTTACTTTTTCTTGTTGGCGATCATGTCCTGGATGATCGGTGCCAGGATCAGTTCCATGGCGAAGCCCATCTTGGCGCCCGGCACCACGATGGTGTTGCGGCGCGACATGAAGGAATTCGGGATCATGTTCAGCAGGTAGGGAAAGTCGACGCCCTTGGGTTCGCGGAAGCGGATCACGATGAAGCTTTCGTCCGGCGTGGGAATGTCGCGCGAGATGAAGGGGTTGGAGGTGTCGACCGTCGACACGCGCTGAAAGTTGATGTCGGTGCGCGAGAACTGCGGGGTGATGTAGTTCACGTAGTCCGGCATGCGGCGCAGGATGGTGTCGACGATGACGTCGGCGGAGTAACCGCGCTCGGCGCCGTCGCGGTGGATTTTCTGGATCCACTCGAGGTTGACGATCGGCACCACGCCGATGCCGAGGTCGACGTGCTTGGAGACGTCGATGTCGTCGGTTTTCACCAGGCCGTGCAGGCCTTCGTAAAACAGCACGTCGGAGCCGGCCGGCACGTCTTCCCACGGGGTGAATTCACCGGGGTTGAGGCTGGTGTTGAGGCGCTGGTTGTGCTCGGCGGCTTCTTCGTCGCTGTGAATGTAGTAGCGCTTCTTGCCGCCACCGGTTTTGCCATAGGTCTCGAACAGTTCGGCCAGCTTGTCGAAGCGGTTGGACTGCGGGCCGAAGTGGCTGAACGACATGTTGCCTTCGGCTTCGGCCTTCTTCACGGCTTCCTTGAATTCGACGCGCGACAGGCTGTGGAAGCTGTCGCCTTCGATCACGGCGGCGTTGATCTGTTCGCGGAAGAAGATGTGCTCGAACGCACGCTTGACGGTGGTGGTGCCGGCGCCGGATGAACCCGTGACCGCAATGACGGGATGCTTCTTGGACATGGTTGGGACTCCCTGAAGGATGGGTGAAAATTGAGCGAAACGCGTCATTTTACCCGTGCGGGGGGCGGCTTGTCACCCGCAGGGGGAGCCTTGGCTGGTAGCCGCTACATCGAAAATTCGAGCCGCTCTTCCACCTTCTTCAGCGCGGCGGCGGCGCAGGCGGCATCTTTTTCGCCCCCCGGGGCACCGGACACCCCCACGGCGCCAATCAGGCTGCCGGCGGCGCGGATCGGCAATGCGCCATCCATCACGATGAGGCCGGTCATGTGATTGAGTTCGGGGCGGATGTCACCGCGCGCGGCGCGAAATTCGCCGGAGTCGATCCCCGACATGATGGTCATGCCGGCCTTGCGCTCGGCGATTTCCAGCGTGTGGCGCGCCGCCAGCGTGTCGCGCAGCGCGGCCTGCACGTTGCCGGCGCGATCGAGCACCACGGCGGAGACGTTGTAGCCTTGCTGGCGGCAGGCTTCAACCGAGCCCATGGCGATGTCGCGCGCCAGTTCCAGACCGATCTGCTTGACCGGCAGCACGTCGGGCTGGGCCGCCGCGGTATTCAGGGAAACGGCAAGCAGGGCAAGGGGTAGCAGCGTTTTCATGGGATCTCCTCTGGTTTGGTAAAGGGTAAACCGGCCCTGAAAGGGGGCCGCTATCTCGCAGCATAGGAAATCCCGGGCGCGGGGGGAAGTAGACGAATGAACCATGCGCCGGATCGCGGGCAGGGCGGCGCGGCGGGCAGGTATAATCGCCGCCTTGATTCCATGCGGTTGTTGCAATGCAAGAAAAATACCTTCCTTCGGAAATCGAGTCCGCCGCCCAGGCGCAGTGGGCAGCCAGCCAGGTTTACCGCGCCAGCGAGGCGTCCGATCGCCCCCGATACTACTGTCTGTCGATGTTTCCCTACCCGTCTGGGAAACTGCACATGGGCCACGTGCGCAACTACACCATCGGCGACGTGCTGGCGCGTTACCATGCCCTGCGCGGCTTCAACGTGATGCAGCCGATGGGCTGGGACGCGTTTGGCCTGCCGGCGGAAAATGCCGCCATCGCCAACGGCGTGCCGCCCGCCGCCTGGACCTACGCCAACATCGACCACATGCGCACGCAGCTCAAGGCGCTGGGCTTTGCCATCGACTGGTCGCGCGAACTCGCCACCTGCCGTCCGGACTACTACCGCTGGGAGCAGTGGCTGTTCACCCGCCTGTTCGACAAGGGCGTGATCTACAAGAAGATGGCGACCGTGAACTGGGATCCGGTCGATCAGACCGTGCTCGCCAACGA
>JBFHXL010000054.1:0-9151 GCA_041599035.1 Thiobacillus sp.
AAGACGCGGGTTGGCATTCCCGGTAAACACCATCAAGTTGTCTATGGACACACAAGTCTCCGGCGGTTTGGCTGGTCCGACACAACAACAAAAACAGCCGCCTCGGGCGGCTGTTCGCTTAACTGGCTGGGGAGGTAGGGATCGAACCTACGAATGTCGGAATCAAAATCCGATGCCTTACCACTTGGCGACTCCCCAATAAATAATGGGCGCTGCTCAGGCGCAGAAGTCGTACAGTGGATGCCTGTCGAGACCCTGCGCCACAAAACCCCGCATCGTTGCAGGCAGCCGGCGCAACACCTCACGCGCCGCCTCTTCTGTCCCGAACGATGCAAACACGCAAGCGCCCGAACCGGTCATCCGGGCTTCGCCGAATTGCGCCAGCCACTCAAGATGGCGCGCAACTTCCGGGAAGCGACTGACAACCACGGACTGCAGATCGTTATGCCCCGCAAGGGGATTCAGACCGTCCATCGGCTGAATCCCGTGACAGTTCACACGACCCACGCCTGCGGAAAAGGGCGCTATTTTGAGGGGTGGCGTGTTGCGTGTCAATTCCGGCGCAGCAAAAATTACCGCGGTGGGCACCTGCACCGGCGGCATCAACACCACATACCACGCCGGCGGGACGCTCACCGGGCGCAATATCTCACCCACGCCCTCGGCCAACGCCGTTTCGCCAAACACGAACACCGGCACATCGGCACCCAGTTGCAACGCCAGCTTTTGCAGGGTCTCGCGCGGCAGGTTGACCTGCCACAGGCGATTGAGCGCCAGCAGAACAGTCGCGGCATCCGAACTGCCCCCGCCGAGGCCGCCGCCCAGTGGCAACACCTTGTCGAGACGGATGCTCACGCCCATGCTTGCCGCTGCATACGGCTGCAGCAAGCGGGCGGCACGCACGGTCAAGTCGTCTTCCGCAGCCACGCCGGGCACCTCGCCCTCGCGCACCACGCGCCCGTCTGTGCGCACCGTCAGATGCACGGTATCGGCACGATCGATCAGCCGGAATACACTTTGCAGCAGGTGATAGCCATCGGCACGCCGCCCGACGACGTGCAAAAAAAGGTTGAGTTTGGCGGGGGCGGGGTAGACGTGACTCATTCGCCTTGCCAGCTATCGGCCACCAGACGGATTTCAAGCCCTTCGCGCGCCACCACCATCTTGTGCGGGCGCGCGGACGCATCGCCCGCATATTGCAGGTAATCGATCACCCAGCCATCCTGTTTGAGTTGTGCAAAGCGCCCGGCGGCGTCACGCGTGGCCTCGAATACGCGCCCCGGGGCGGGATGCGCCTGCACCCACCAGGCCAGGCCGGAGACGGGAATCCCGTAGCCCAATACCTCGCGTGTCAGCGCCTCGGCATCGGGTGCGTGGCGTACCGGCTGATTGGGCACTTCGAGCGTGACCCCATCCGCATTGCTGACGATGCGGGCGACACCCTGACCCAAGGGCGAGGTCATCAGCAGTTCATCCAGGCCTGCACGATGCTGCCAGTGGATCTGGCCGGAAAGGCTTTGCTCGTCAGTGCGGATGCCGATGCGCCCCTGCAGGGACCAGTCGCCCGGCAGCGCGGCACGCATCTCCAGAGGGGGAACCGGAACGGGAGACGCGCAGCCGCCCAGCGCCAGCGCCAGCCAGACCACGGCAGCCAGACGTCGCATCAGGGCTTCAGCCGGTGCAGGGTTTCCAGCAGCACTTCGTTCTGCGGATGGATTTGCAGGCTGGTCTGCCACACCCTGCCCGCCTCGTCGCGCTGACCGCGGACCCACAGCACTTCGCCCAGATGGGCCGCGATTTCGGGATCCGGTCGTGCCTTGTAGGCGCGCTCGAGATAGTCCTGCGCGCGCACCAGGTTGTTTGAACGGTATTGCGCCCAGCCCATGCTGTCCAGAATAAAGGGGTCTTCCGGCGCCAGCAGCAGCGCCTTGTCCAGCAGCACCAAGGCTTCGGCCAGCCGGTCGGTGCGGTCGGCGAGGGTGTAGCCGAGCGCGTTGTAGGCCTGGGCATCATCGGGACGCAGCACGATCACGCGGCGCAGGTCCGCTTCCAGCACATCCAGTTTGTCCAGTTTCTCGGCCGACATGGCGCGGTCGTAGAGCAAATCCGCCGAATCGGGATAGCGCTTGAGGCCTTCCGACAGCACCTCAAAAACCGCCGCGGGCATTTTGCTGTCGCGCAGCAATTCGGCCTGCGCCTGAATCAGCCGCACGTTTTGCGCCTCATTTTCGCCGCGCGTCGCCGCCAGCAGCGCACGCGCTTCATCCAGATCGCCCGCACGCGCCAGCAACGCGGCCTGCCGCGCACGCGCCGACACCAGATAATTGCCTGCCTTGACCGCGGCATAATACGTCGCCGCAACCTCGGGTTGTTTCATCTGTTCGGCCACCTGCCCGAGATAGAAATTCACGATATCCAGATCGCGCGGATTGTATTCCAGCGTCTGCGTCAGCAAGTCACGCGCCGCATTGACGTCACCCATCTGCAGCGACAGCAAGCCTGCGGCAAAGCTGACTTCGGCATTGCGCGGGTAATCGCGGGTAAGCCGGGTGAACTCGCTGCGCGCCTCGTTGAACTGGCTGGCGTTGACCAGAGTCCGCGCATAGGCCAGCCGTACTTCGCGCACGTCGGCATGCACCGCCAGAAAATCACGCATGAAAGCCAGCGCGTCGGCACGCGAGGTTTTCGCCAGAACCTGTGCATGCATCAGCGCTGAGGGCTCCCAGCCCGGGCGCAGGCTGTCGGCCTGCTGCAAGGCCGCGATCGCGGCGTCAAGGCGCCCGGCGTTGGCCGCCGCCTGCGCCACCGCAAAACGGGCCTCCGGCAGCGTGGGATAGTCGGCAGCCAGACGCTCGACCAGATCCAGGGCCGCGCCGGAATCCCGCATCTTTCCCATCAACGACGGCAGGCGCAGAAAGCCATTGGCCGTGTCATCCTGCAGCAAGGTCCGCAAAAGAGGCTCGGCCTCGGCCACCTTGCCCTCGTTCAGCAGCAGTGCCGCCAGCGTCTGCTGTGCACGTTTTGAATCCTGCTCGGTTTCCGCCCACAGGCGCGTGGCTTCCAGCGCACCGGGCTGATCCCGCGCAAACAGTGCAACCTCGGCGGCCCGGCGCGCAATCCGCGGATCGCGCGTCTGCCGCGCCAGGTCGAGATAAGCCGACTGGGCGATGCCAATTGCGCCACGCTGCCCCGCCACCTCGGCTACCAGGAACTTGAACAGGATGTCGGGGGTAAGCGCCTGTTTGGGCAGGGCGCTCTCGGCAGGCTCCGTTGCCGCAGACTCAGCGACGGGCTCGGGCACGCTCCGGGCAGGCTGCACTGCCTGCGTTTCCGCCGCGACAGGCTGCGAAGCCTTGACGCCGGGCTGGCTGCATGCGGCCGCAAGCGCCAGAACAGCGTAGAGCGGAAGAGTTTTGATGAGTGCCATGTATGTATATTGCCTTGTAGAGGGGTTGCCTGCCATGATTCTAAGCCTTCGATGCCATCGGGCAAGCAAGGTTCACTGCAGGCATGGTGCCGGGGCCGGAAATCGCCGCGCAGGATACACCGCCTTGCATTAGATAGAATGAAGCCCGCGCCCGAACAAGCCACGCTGAACCCTGCCCGGCGTCCCGCCCACCACCCCATCGACGCCCGCCCGGATTAACGCTTACCCTGCCATGCCCGAATTACCCGAAGTTGAAACCACCCGACTGGGGCTGCTGCCGCGCCTCAAGGACCGCACGCTCACGCGCATCACGGTGCGCAACCCGCATTTGCGCTGGCCGGTGCCGAGCGATCTGGAAGCACGACTGGCCGGGCGAAGGCTCAGGGATCTCACCCGGCGCGGCAAATACCTTCTGTTCGACTTTGGCTCATCCGTGCAAATCGTGCATCTGGGCATGTCGGGCAGCCTGCGCTTTGCCGAGCCCGACGAGCCGGCGGCGTTGCATGACCACGTCGACTGGCTGTTCGACGACGGCACCACGCTGCGGCTGCGCGACCCGCGCCGCTTTGGCGCCGTGCTGTGGACCGATGACGTGGCGCACCACCCGCTCTTGGCGCACCTGGGACCGGAGCCGCTCACGCCGGCATTCGATGCGGCCTATCTGCATGCACAGTGCCAGCGCCGCCATGCCGCCATCAAGCAGGTCATCATGGATGCGCAGGTGGTGGTCGGGGTCGGCAATATTTACGCCTCCGAGTCGCTGTTCCATGCCGGAATCCGCCCCGCCACCGCCGCGCGCCGACTCAGCCGCCCGGCCTGCGCACGATTGACGGACGCCATCAGGCAGGTGCTGACGGCCGCCCTCGCCGCGGGCGGCAGCTCGCTGCGCGATTACGTCCACAGCAGCGGCGAGCTGGGCTATTTTCAGCTGCAGACACGGGTATATGGCCGCGAGGACCTGCCGTGCAAGGTCTGCGCCACGCCCATCCGTCGCATCATGCAGGGCCAGCGTGCCAGTTTTTACTGCCCGGGCTGCCAGCGCTGATGCCGTTCTGCGCCAGGAATCAAGTTTGTGACTAATATGTCGCTAAATGACCATGCCTTATCCGCTGGATCCTCGCCCATGAAACCCACGAATCTGGTTGACGAATTCGAGCATTACAGTACCTGGCGCGATGCGTTGTTCGTGCGCATCGAGGCGCTGCGTGATTGGCTCGACATCCAGGAACTGGGTGATGCCGACTCCGAGCTGCGGCTGAACCAACTGCTGGGCCGCCTGCAGGAGGACACGCTGAACGTGGCGTTCGTCGCCGAGTTTTCGCGCGGCAAGTCCGAGCTCATCAACGCGATTTTTTTCGCAGATTACCGTCAACGCGTTTTGCCGTCGTCCGCCGGGCGCACCACCATGTGCCCGACCGAACTGTATTTCGACCCCATCCATCGCCCCTCGCTGCGCCTGCTGCCGATCGAGACCAAGACCGCTGAAGGCAGCATTGCCGACTTCAAGTGCGACGCCGCTGCCTGGACCGAATTTCCGCTCGACATCGATTCCGCCGACAAGATGAGCGCGACGCTGATGCGCCTGGCCGACACCATGAAGGTCGACGCCGCCACCGCCGCGTCCTACGGCCTGATCAATCCCGCCGACGAAGAAACTGCACGCAGCCTGGCGCGCGATGGCGGCATCGCCATTCCGCGCTGGCGCCACGCGCTGATCAACTTTCCGCACCCCTTGTTGAAACAGGGACTGGTGATCCTCGACACGCCCGGTCTCAATGCCATCGGCACCGAGCCCGAACTGACGCTCAACATGCTGCCCAGCGCCCATGCAGTGATGTTCCTGCTGGCGGCAGACACCGGCGTGACCAAATCCGACATCGAGATCTGGCGCCAGCACATCGCCCCGATGCAGGGCGCCAGCCGGGCGCGGCTGGTGGTGCTGAACAAGATCGACAGCCTGTGGGACGAACTCAAGACGCCGGCCGAAGTCGAGGCCGAAATCGCCAAGCAGACTGCCAGCAGCGCAGCCCTGCTCGATCTGCCAGCCAGCCAGGTGTTTCCGGTGTCGGCGCAGAAAGCGCTGGTTGCCAAGGTCCGCAACGACCCCGCCCTGCTGGCAAAAAGCCGCCTGCTCGAACTGGAAACAGCGTTGTCGCAGGAGTTGATCCCCTGCAAGCAGGCGCTGGTCAGCGAATCGGCGCAGGCCGCGGTGGAAGACGTGGTAGTCAAAACAACCGAACTGCTGGAAACGCGGCTCGCCAACATCCAGGATCAGGTCGACGAACTGCAGGGGCTGCGCGGCAAGAATCGCGATGTCATTCAGCACATGATGGCCAAGGCCAACGAGGACAAGCAGCAGTTCGAGCGCGGCCTGCAGCAGTTCAATGCGCTCCGCAATGTATTCGCATCGCAGGTCGAAACACTGCGCCGCCACCTGGGAATGCAGACATTACGCGACGAAGTGCGACGCACCCGTCAGGACATGGAAAAAAGCCATTTCAGCGTGGGCCTGCGTGAGGCAATGGGGCATTTCTTCCGCCAGGTGGACGGCAATCTGCGTGCATCCACGGAATCCACGCGCGAAATCCGCGCCATGATGACGGCGATGTACCAGAAATTCAGCGACGAGCACGGGTTGGCGGCCGTCAATCCGCCGGATCACAGCCTGCGCAAATACCGCAAGGAAATGGCGCGGCTGGAGCGCATTTTTGAGGAACGCTTCAACACCGTATTCAAGATGCTGACCGTGGGCCAGCACCAGCTGACCGCTCGTTTTTTTGAGACGCTTGCAAGCAAGGTGGTGCAGGTGTTCGAGCTTGCCAACAGCGAAACCGAGGCCTGGCTGAAGGCACTGATCGCGCCGATGGAGACCCAGGTGCGCGAGCACAAGATCCAGCTGAAACGCCGCCTGGAAAGCGTCAGCCGCATCCATGCCGCGACCGAAACACTGGATGAGCGCATTGCCGAACTCGACCTGCTGATCGGGTCCGTAAGCGACCAGATGGATCACCTGGCGCGCATCAATTCACGCATCACCGACGCCCTCTCCGATGACCGGAGCGGGGCGCCGCTCGCCAGAACGGCCTGAGTTTACTTGCCGGCGGTCAGGCGCAGGAATTTCTCCTGCAGCTGCTCCTGGGTTTCGGGGTAATCCGGGTTCAGCGGAATGCAGTCGACCGGGCACACTTCCACGCACTGCGGCGTATCGAAGTGCCCGACGCATTCGGTGCACTTGTTGGGATCGACAATATAAATTTCGTCGCCCTGGGATATGGCGTCGTTAGGGCATTCGGGCAAACAGACATCGCAATTGATGCATTCGTCCGTGATCATCATTGACATACGATTCTCCGGGTCATATCAGTTTTTTATTATTTTCTCACTTAATTGCCGCGCCACCAATGGGTGGACAAAGGGCGACACCTCGCCGCCCAGCTGCGCGATCTCGCGAATCATGCTGGCGGAAATGAACATGTACTGGTCCGACGGCGTCAGGAACAGGGTTTCGATGTCGGGCTTGAGATTGCGGTTCATCCCCGCCAGCTGGAATTCGTATTCGAAGTCGGAGGCTGCCCGCAGCCCGCGCAATACCGCAATCGCCCCCTGTTCGGCGACAAAATCGATCAGCAGGCCGGAAAAGCCTTCCACCTTGACCTGCGGCACATCGGCAAGCACGTCGCGCGCCATCATGACGCGTTCCTCCATGCTGAAGAAAGGCTGCTTGTTGCGCGCCTCGGCCACCGCGACGATGACGTGATCGAACAGCCGTACGGCGCGCCGCACCAGATCCTCGTGGCCACGCGTGATGGGGTCGAAGGTGCCCGGATAGACAGCAGTCAGCATCGCTTATTCCTTGACGAGTAACGCAAAATGCGAGCGCCCTGCGCGCCCGCTGCGATGAATGATAAACCCGGGCGGCGCGATCACCGCTGCCCCCTGCTCGACATAGGCGTAGCCCCCGGATTTGAGATGCGGGGCGAGCCCGACCAGCACGGCCGCGGCCAGCCCGCTGTCAAAAGGCGGATCGACAAACACCAGGTCAAAGGTTTCACGGTTATTTGCCAGCCAGGCCAGCGCGTCGGCGCGCAGGATGTCGATCCCGCCCGCACCGAGCAGGTCCCGGTTTGTTTCCAGCGCAGCGCATGCTGCGCGCTCGCGCTCGATCATGACGACGCGTCCCGCACCACGCGAGGCGGCCTCGAAGCCAAGCGCGCCACTGCCCGCGAACAGGTCCAGGCAGGTCCAGCCCGGCAGGTCCTGGCCGAGCCAGTTGAACAGGGTTTCACGCACGCGGTCGGGGGTGGGGCGCAAGCCGGCGCGGTCGGGGAAATCCAGCAAGCGGCGGCGGTAGCGCCCGCCGATGATGCGCACGCGGTTGGCCACCCCATGCGCCCGCTTCGGCGCAGCCTGCTTAGCGAGCACGGCCGGTTCCCACCACCACTGTCACCAGCCGCTCGGGGTCGACGCGACGCGCGAAGGCCTGTCGCACCGCCGCCACATCCACCGCGTTGACCCGGTCGACCCAGGTATCCAGATAATCCATCGGCAGATTATAAAAACCGATCATCGACAGGTATTCAAGAATTTTCTTGTTGCTGTCGATGCGCAGCGGAAACCCGCCGGTGAGATTGGATTTGGCCTGGGTCAGTTCGGCCTCGCTGGGGCCGTTTGCAATGAAGTCGCGCAGGGTTGCCTGCGCCACCTTCAAGGCGGCGTCGGTCTGCTCCAGCTTGGTCTGCAAGCCGAGCTGGAACGGTCCGGCCTTGCCGAGCGGCATGAAATAACTGTAGGCGCTGTAGGCGTAGCCGCGCTTGTCGCGCACCTCGCGCATCAGCCGCGAATCAAAGCCGCCGCCACCCAGCACATAGTTGCCGACAAACAATGGAAAGTAGTCGGGGTCACTGCGGGCCATCCCCACCAGGCCGAGCAGGACATGACTTTGCGTGGACGGATGGGCAATGCGCGTATCGGATGCAGGCGCCGGCACAGGGTCCGGCAGCGCGGGCACGGCCGTTGCGCGAGACAACCCCGACGCCAGCCGTTCGGCGATGGCCTCGGCCTCGGCACGCGACATATCGCCCACCAGTGAAATCACGGCATTGGGGGCGCTGTAGTGCGCCCGATAAAACGCCTGCAACTCGCCACGCGTCAGCCGTTCAATTGCGGCGGGCTCACCGGCCTCATCGTGCGCATAGGGATGGGTGCCGTATAGCGCGCGGTAAAACGCCTTGCCGGCAACCGTGCCGGGGTCGGCCTCGGCTTCGCGAATAGCGGAAATCAGGCGCTGTTTCTCGCGCTTGATGATCGCCTGCGGGAAATCGGGCCGTTGCAGCACGCGTGTCAGCGTGTCGAGCGCTGCGGTCTTTTCGGCGGCAGACGACAGCGTGCGCAATGTGACGCCCGCACGGTCACGGTCAAAATTGCCCGACAGCAGCGCACCGACATCGGCGAGACGATGCGCGATCGCCGTATCGGAAAGGCCGCCGGCACCCTGGTCGAGCAGGCCGTGGGTCAACTGGGCCAGCCCGGCCTTGCCGGCGGGATCACGGGCACTGCCCGCGGGAAAATCCACCGAAATGTCCAGAATGGGCAGTTCGTGGCTTTCGACAAAGACCACGCGCGCGCCGTGCGGCGTCTGCCAATTCTGGATCGCCAGCGCGGCCTGCGCCGACAGCGGCAGGCACAGCACCAGGGCGACGCAAAACGCTTTAATGGACATGGCTC
>JBFHXL010000055.1:0-9134 GCA_041599035.1 Thiobacillus sp.
AGCACCTGTCCGCCCATGGTCGCGAGGCCGAGCGCAATAAGGCCGGTAAACGCGGAACGAATGATTGCATCTGAGTTGTTCATGATCTGCTCCTTCTAAGGATTAAGTTGACGTTCAACATGTGACGGCGATGCCGTCACAGACATTCGTCGAAGGAAGGATCGAATCCTTACAGCCCGTTTGCCAGGTTGCAGAGACAGGACCCAGTTTCAGGTTAGGCCATAAACCGGGCGGGGCAATGAAGACGGAACGGGGCAGGCCGGAATCGACCGGCGGCAGATCCGCGCGGGCGCGGAGGATCGCGGGAGGTGGAACGGCTAAATGCCTGGGTCGCAGGCGTGGGTTTGGCTGTCAGGTGGCGGCGCAGGCACTTCCTGCACCAGTACCCACGGCGCCACCACCACGGCCCAGAACACGGGTTGGCGCGCGTGCCAGTCCTCGGCATCGTTCATCCCGGCGCGGGCGATACGGCCGTCTGTCAGCCAGGCTTGAACCTGGTCGGTATTGTTCTCGGCCATGTTGAGTGCAGCCTCGATCAGGTCCGTGCCGATGGCCACCTTGATGACATCGCCGCGCGCAAAGTGGCGTTCCAGTTCCGGCCATTGCAGCTGGGCCGTTTCGAGGTTGAGCTTGGCGCGGAGGAGGTCGCGGGTCATTTCTGGTTCACGTTACAGGATGCCGGTTTCAAGGAAAGCGTTGCGCAGGTCAGCGGGTTTTGCCGCCGCCGCGGCGCTGGCTTAACGGGTGCTTGGGCACCTGCGGGGGGCGGCCGCGAGTAGGGGGCGTGGGCTTGCCGGCGCTCGGCTTGCCCGAACCCGCTTTGGCCGGGGCGGGTTTTTTGCTGCCAGCTTTGGGCTGAGCGGATCGATCCTGCCCCGATCTGGGTTGCCCGGTTTTTCCCGGCCCCGGTTTTGCGCGTGCCTTTTCGGCATGGGGCGCGCGTGCGCCTTCCGGCTGCTTGCCGGTGCCGGCGGGTTGGTATAACGGGATCAGGTGTTTCTTGCTGTTGCCGATCAGGTCTTCGCGACCCATTTCCTTGAGCGCTTCGCGCAGCAGCGGCCAGTTGTCCGCATCGTGATAGCGCAGAAAGGCCTTGTGCAGGCGCCGTGTGCGGCCCTGGCGCACCACCGGCACCGATTCGCCCTTGCCGCCGAGCACTTTCTTCAGCGGGTTCTTCTCGGTGTGGTACATGGTCGTCGCCAGCGCCATCGGCGTGGGCAGGAAGGTCTGCACCTGGTCGAGACGGAAGTCGTTCTTTTTCAGCCACAGTGCCAGGTTCAGCATGTCCTCGTCAGTGGTACCGGGGTGCGCCGCGATGAAGTAGGGGATCAGATACTGCTTCTTGCCGACGGCCGCAGACGCGGCTTCGAACAGCGTCTTGAAGCGGTCGTAGGCGCCGATGCCGGGCTTCATCATTTTCGACAGCGGACCGGCTTCGGTGTGTTCCGGCGCGATCTTCAGATAGCCGCCAACGTGGTGCTGCACCAGTTCCTTGATGTATTCGGGCGAGCGCACCGCGAGGTCGTAGCGCAGCCCTGAACTGATGAGGATTCGCTTGATGCCGGGCAGCGTGCGGGCGCGGCGGTACATGTGGATCAGCGGCGTGTGGTCGGTCTGCATGTTGTCGCAGATGTCGGGAAACACGCACGAGAGGCGGCGGCAGGATTGCTCGATCTGCTTCGATTTGCACGCCATGCGGTACATGTTGGCGGTGGGGCCGCCGAGGTCGGAAATGATGCCGGTAAAGCCGGGCGTCTTGTCGCGGACCGCCTCGATTTCGCGGATCACCGAGTCTTCGGAACGGCTCTGGACGATGCGGCCCTCGTGCTCGGTGATCGAGCAGAAGGTGCAGCCGCCAAAACAGCCGCGCATGATGTTGATCGAGAAGCGGATCATTTCCCACGCCGGTATTTTGGCGTCGCCGTAACTCGGGTGCGGCGCGCGCGCGTAGGGCAGGTCGTAGACCGCGTCCATTTCCGGGGTGGAAAGCGGCAGCGGCGGCGGATTCAGCCAGACGTCGCGTTCACCGTGCGCCTGCCGCAGCGCGCGGGCGTTGCCGGGGTTGGATTCGAGGTGGAACACGCGCGAGGCATGGGCGTAGAACGACGGGTTGTTCTTCACCTGGTCGTAATCGGGCAGGCGGATCACGGTGCGCTCGCGCACCGCCTGTCGGGCGGCCAGGCGCTCGGCCTTGGGAACAAAACGAAGCGGTTGGATGTTCCTCTCTCCCCCGCTTGCGGGGGAGGGGAGCGTAGAAGGCGTCATCGCGTAGGGATCGACGTGCGCATCGATGGCGCCGGGGATATCGAGTTCGGTCGACAGCACTTCGATCCAGGTGTCCTGCGGCTTCCAGTCGCGGTTCACCATGAAGGCGGTGCCGCGCACGTCGCGAATGTCGCCGATCTTTTCGCCCTTGGTCAGGCGATGGGTGATCTCCAGCAGCGCACGCTCGGCGTTGCCGAAAATCAGCATGTCGGCCTTGGAATCCGGCAGCACCGAGCGACGCACCGTGTCGGACCAGTAGTCGTAATGCGCAATGCGGCGCAGGCTGGCCTCGATCGAGCCGATGATCACCGGCGTGCCGGGGAACGCTTCGCGGCAGCGCTGGGCGTAGACGGTGACGGCGCGGTCGGGCCGCTTGTTGGGCGCGGCGTGCGGGGTGTAGGCGTCGTCGGAGCGGGGCTTGCGGTCGGAGGTGTAGCGGTTGACCATCGAATCCATGTTGCCCGCCGTCACGCCAAAATACAGCGTCGGCTGGCCGAGCGCGCGGAAGGCGTCGGCCGAGTGCCAGTCGGGCTGACTGATGATGCCGACCCGGTAGCCCTGCGCTTCCAGCAGGCGCCCGACCAGCGCCGCGCCAAAGCTGGGGTGGTCGATATAGGCATCGCCGGTGACAAGAATGATGTCGCACGCATCCCAGCCGAGCGTGGCCATTTCGCTGCGCGTCATCGGCAGGAACGGGGCGGTGCCGAGGCGCGCCGCCCAGTGCTTGCGGTGGGAAAACAGGGGAGAAGTCATCCTCTAATTTTACTCTTGATGCGCGGAGAAGGCGTTTGACGTGGCGTTCCGCTAAATTTTGGGACGAAGGCAGCCGTTAACAGCCATGTTCGGTCATTTGTTCCTAATTCTTATCGATGAGAGGATCCATGCAGGCTGTCAGTGAATCAGGGGAATCATCAGCAAGCGACAGGCGTTTGCAAAAGCGCTTCGAGGTATTGCAGGCAGCCCGCCTGAAAACGGCTGCGGGGCACGAATTTCCGTGTGAAATCCATGACTTTTGCCTGGGCGGCATGTTCCTCAAGCTCGACGCGCCGCACTACGAAGCCGCAATCGCCGCGGGCATGAATGAGGGCGAGGGGGTGGAAATCGGCTTCACGCCGCCGCCCGCGATCAGCAAGCAGTCCTTCAATATCCAGGCCCGCCTGGCGCGTCGAAGCCAGGACGGCATTGGCGTGGCATTTATCGGCACCCCGATCGAAGCCACCCGCACGCTGAACAAGGTTGCCACCTCCATCCGCACCCAGCACATCGTCAAGAAGCATTACCAGGGCATGGACAGCGGACCCGTGCAGGCGTCCTGCAAGGCCCTGCTGGAAGACACCCTGCAAAATGCCGTCAGCGAATTCTATGGCCTGATTCAGGACAGGCTGTCGGCGATTGCCGCGCAGTCGACCAGCTTTTCCGAGCGCAACGAACTGATGGCGGCGTTCGACCAGATCAAGCTGCACGAAATGACGGCGCAACAAGGCGTGTGGCAACGGGTGCTGGAATCGTTCGAACAGCTGCTGAAGAAAAGCAGCAAGCCGCTGCCGCCGTCCGAGGAGGCAGGGCTTTCCATCGTTCAGACCGACGCGTTTGAAGACTGGCTGAATTTGACCGCCGAAATCAACAAGCTCGAAAACCGGTTTGGCAGCGAGTTGGCCGCACTCGAACCGCGTCTGGAAAAACTGTACGGCCGGCCCATCGACCGCAGCACCAATCCCTTCGCCCCTTCGGTTGCCGAGCATGCGGTGCAGGCCGAGTTTGAATCGTTGTCCCTGTCCCTGAAAGCGCGTCAAGCGATCTACGCTGCGATGGGCGAGGCCCTGGTGCGTCCCCTGGCTGATCTGTATCAGCAGCTCGGCAACATGCTGCCGCAAGCCGACGCGGAAAAGCGACAGCCGGCAGACACGCAGGCACACGATGTCTGGCCAGATTCCCGGACAGGCGGATCGGGCGAAGACGCAGGCGCGGATTCGGATATGTTCGTCGGCGGTCGGCCGGCTGGCCCCCGCCCTGTCGAAGCGGCCGCTCAAGCGCACGCGGGTACGCCTTCTGCCACGGCAGGCGGGGTTGCCGGCGCCTTGATGAACCTGTTTCGCCGCACGCGGCGCGCCAGTCAGCCGGATCATTCCGCAAATGCTGCGATGCCATCGACGGCCGGCGGAGATTCCGCCCAGCCGGCGGCCGTGCCCCACGCGGCCGCAGAGCAAGCGGGGCAGCAGGCGGGCGGCTATGCAGGCGTGGGCATCTCTGATTCATCGCGGCGGGTGCTGAGCGAACTGGTCGCGAAAGGCAGGATTCAGCCCGAACAGGAACAGGCGGCGCAGGGGTCGGCCGAAGTGTTCGGCGCCCTGGCCGAGACCATCGAGAGCGGAAATCTGCTGCCCGGCAGTGTCAAGCACGTCGTCAGGCAACTGGAGGAGCCGCTGCTCAAGCTGGCGGTTCTGGATACGCGATTCTTGAATTCGCCGCAGCATCCGGCACATCGGGTTCTGAATGCGGTCGATCGCCTGGCCATGGTGTCGAGCGACGATGGCGTGATCGACGACAAGAAAATGCTGGCCGTCATCGAGCGCTGGGCCGAGCGCATCAAGAACGAGGCCGACAAGAATCCGGGGATTTACGAGGAAGCGCGCACCCAGCTGGAAAAAGTGTTGCTGCCGCTGATGCGCTTTCGCAATACCCGCATCGCGCGCCTGCAGGCCGGGCTGGAAGGCTGGCAGAAGATGGGCCAGGCCAACCGGGCGATCACCCGGGAAATCGAGCGGCGCATCGCCGGACGCGAGGTGCCCGACATTGTTCTTGAATTTTTTAATCCGGGCTGGCGCAACTATCTGATTCGGGTGTTGTTGCGCCACGGCGCCGGCAGCCAGGAGGAAAAGGACGCGTGGCAGGCGGTGGATCACCTGTTGGAATGGATGGATCCCAAGCTGGCCAAGCGTCCGCCTTTCAACGAGGTGCAGAGTCTGCTGTCCTACCTCGACTCGCGGCTCACCATGGTCAGCGCCGGCAAGGAGGTGCAGGAGAATATCCTCGATCGTCTGGCCGAAGGCTTGATTTATCCGGACCGGTGCAATTTCAGGCTGTTGTCCGGGGTGAAGGTCGCGGCCCGAAACCAGGAAGCAGAGCCGGAGCTGGACGAGCAGGATGCGGGCCTGATCAAGCAGTTCCGGGTTGGGGACTGGCTCAGCTTTGCCGGCACGCCGACCCCGTTGAACCTGATCTGGATCGGCGACGATCCCCATGTCTATGTGTTCTCCAACTTCAAGGGGGTGCGCAAGCTCGAACTCAAGCGCCAGGAGTTTCTGAAACTGATCAAGTCGGGCGAGGCAAAACGCACCGACAATATCGACCTTCCCCTGATGGACCGCTCGTTCAGTTCGATGATCGAGCATATCCACCACGACCTGCTGGAGCAGGCGGTCAACGATTCCGAAACCGAGCTGATGGGGCGTCCGGAATTCCTGCGCCGGGCCAAACGTGCCTGGCTGAACGTCGATGGCGACGAGGGTGGATGCGTCATGGGCGTGATCGACATCGAGGATCTGCGCATGGTGCAGTTACGCATCAGCGAAGACGGCTACCAGAAGCTGATTCACATGCTGGCCCAGCATCTCAGGCAGAAATGCAGCGGCGGCGGCTTCCTCGCGCGCACCGGCAAGCGCACCTTCGCTTTCATGCGCGCCTGCCCGAGCCAGGAAAACGCCCAGGAAGTGGCCGAGAATCTCATTACCCACATCAACAAGTTCGGTTTCGAATGGGCCGACGAGATTTTCACCCTGACCGCCAATGCCGGCCTGGCGTGGGCCAGCACCGCCGTCGAACCGGAAATCCTCTACAACAAGGCGGACACCGCATGCCTCTCGGCCAAGCATGAGGGACACAATCAGCTGATGTTCTATCGGGAAGAGGATTCCAGCCATACCGGGCATGCCGGCCTGGCGTACTGGGCAAGCCGCTTCAACAGCATTCTCGAGAGTGACCGATTGTTCCTGCGTTGCCAGCCGATTGTCTCGCTGTCGGATGAGGCGGACCAGGCCTCGCACTTCGAGATTCTGCTGGGCGCCAGTTCAGACGAGAACGAGCCGATTCATATCGGCGATTTTGTGGCGGCGATCGAGCGGCTCAAGCGCATCAGCGAGCTCGATAAATGGGTGGTTCGTGCGGTGTTTGGCTGGATACGCAATCACCCGCATGAATTCGAGCAGGTCGGCGCATTCTCGATCAATCTTTCCGGGCCATCGGTCAACAGCAAGTCCTTCCTCGCCTTCATGGAAGATGAACTGGGGCGCGGCGACATTCCCGGCCACAAGCTGATTTTCGAGATCACCGAAAGCGCCGCGATCGACAGCTTCGCCAACGCCGAGCATTTCATCAAGAAATTCCGCCGCTACGGCTGCCGCTTCTCGCTGGACGACTTCGGCGTCGGCTTCTCGTCGTTTACCTACCTGAAGAATCTCAAGGTGGATTACCTGAAGATCGACGGCTCGTTTGTCCGTGACATGATTCGCAATGAAGTCGATGTCGCGCTGGTCTCGTCGATGCATGAGACCAGCCGCTTCCTCGGCATCAAGACCATCGCGGAGGCGGTCGAGGACGAAGAAACGCTGGAGCAGCTGAAAGCGATCGGGGTGAACTACGTGCAGGGCTATTACACCGGCAAGCCGATGCATATCGACCAGATTGCCGTGTGGCCACAAGCCCTTGCGGGCGCCGCCTGAGCAACAAAGGATCCCGGGTGCGGGCCTGCGCCCGGACCCGGGACGGGTTTAGCGAATTCCGAGCAGTTCCACTTCAAATACCAGGGTCGCGTTCGGCGGAATCACGCCGCCCGCGCCGCGCAAACCGTAGCCCATCTCGGGCGGAATGGTGAGCTTGCGCTTACCGCCGACCTGCATGCCGGCCACGCCCTGGTCCCAGCCGGCAATGACCTGGCCGCGACCGAGATTGAACACGAAGGGGTCGCCACGGTCGACGCTGGAGTCGAACTTGGTGCCGTCGGTGAGCCAGCCGGTGTAATGCACGGTAACGGATTGGCCGGCAGCAGCGGTGGCGCCGTCGCCAACCGTCAGGTCTTCAATGATGAGTTCGCTCATGGGTATCGTCCTTGGAAAAAGTAATGTCGTGTCGGATGCGCGGGTGCCGATGGGCAATGCGCAGGGCGCCATTCTCGCATGTTTCGGCATCCCGTCGAGCCAAGGGTCGACGGGAGGAAGTGTGATCCCGAGTTCAGCGTGACTGTGCCTGCAAGCGTGCCAGCTCAGTTTGCTGGGCCTGCAGACGCAGCATGTTCTCCAGTTCGGGGCGAAGCTTGTCGAAAGTCGGAAAATCCTGCTTGCGGCTTGCATCGACCCGCACGATCAGCACGCCTGTGGGCGTGACGATGGGCTGGCGGGTGTATTCCCCCGGCTTGAGGAAATCCAGCAGCCGCGCCACAGCCGGGACCACTTCCGTTTTCCAGCGCCAGCCCAGGTCGCCGCCCTGCGCACGGGTGGCCGCGTCCTGGGTCATTTCCTGCGCGACGTCTGCAAATGATTTCTTCCGGCTCAACGCCTCCAACACCTTGCGTGCCGCGGCATCGTCTTTGACGAAAATCTGGCTGAGCCGGTACTGCGTATTGCCGTTGGCATGGCTGAGTTCCTGATAGCGCGCCTTGACGGCTGCTTCCTTGACGGGATTCTTGCGGAAAAAGTCTTCCCAGAAGGCATCCACGATCAGGCTTCGCCGTGCCAGTTCGATTTTCGCTTGGACATCCGCCCTGCCAGCCAGCCCCAGACGATCCGCCTCGACCAGAATCTGGTCCTGCAGGGCAAGTTCCTGACCGATGCGTTCCCTGCGCAACTCGGTGTCGGGTGAAGTTTTCGCATCCCCTAATAGATGCTGTATCAGGGCCGTCCGTTCGGACGACCCGGCTGTGCCTGCGCGGGGCAGGGTATCGCTTGCCATGAGCGCCTGGCTGAAGAACGCCAGCGCCAACAGGGCCGAGGTTTTGTTCATTCGATCAATGTCCTTTCAGTGTTTTGTGCGGGCAGGCCGGTCATCGTGTTCGGTCAATCAGGGCGTTCCTGCGCTGGGGGCGGGATCAGCCGTATTTTGGTCTTTTTTGGATGCTTTGGCCTTGTTGCTGTCCTCGGTTTCCTGGGCGTCGGACGTTTCGGATGCGCCGGCCGTGCCAGACGCCTCGGATGTGCTAGCCGTGCCAGACGCCTCGGATGTGCCGGTTGTACCGGATACTTCGGAGGTGCCGGTCGAGCCGAGTGCTTCGGACGTGCCGGCAGTGCTGGCGCTGGCGAGGGTGGTGGTGCTCCCAAGGTCAAGCAACGGTGCGGGGCTGAAGAGGTCGGCGCCAGACGTGAATGTATTGCCGCCCCCCGTTCCCGTCACTGCGGAGAGCGCGCCCGGATCCTGCGAAGGAATCTGCGGCGCGACCGGCGCACTGGTAGTGCCGCTGGCGCTGGCTATGACGGTGGTTACGCCTGTGTGGGTTGTGCCATTCAGCAGCAGCGTGCCCGCACCGATCTTGGCGAGGTTGCTGCCGGTGATGATGCCATCGTAGGTCAGCGTGGTACTGCTTGCCGTATCCAGCGTGCCGCCGCCTGCGCCGAGGCTGATGCCGCGGTTGCTGTTGAGGGTAAAGCTTGATGTGCTCGCCAGGGTGCCGTTGTTCAGGGTCAGGTGCCCTGCCGTGGCCGTGCTGGGTGCCGCCCCCAGTCCGTTGTCGGCCGCGATTGCCAGCGTACCTGCATTGATTGTCGTGGTGCCGTTGTAGGTATTGTTTCCGGAGAGGACCAGGGTGCCGTTGCCGCTCTTGGTGATCCCATAGGTTCCGCTGCCGTCATCGACCACGCCCGAGAGCGTGAGCGAGGTGCCGG
>JBFHXL010000056.1:0-8968 GCA_041599035.1 Thiobacillus sp.
GAGTGGCTGCTCAGGTAGTTCTGATATTCGCGATCCGGGTGGCGTTCGTAAAAGCCGCCGGTATAGCCGCGGTTGGCCAGGCCATCGAGCTCGCGCAGCAGCGTCGGATCGAGCGGGCGGCCGGCGACCGCGTCGTCGATCGCCTGGCGATAGCTCTGGCAGGTGCGCGCCACGTAGTACGGCGACTTGGTGCGGCCTTCGATCTTGAGCGAGTCGACGCCGATTTCGCTCAGCCGCTGCACGTGTTCGATGGCGCGCAGGTCTTTCGAGTTGAGAATGTAGGTGCCGTGCTCGTCTTCCTCGATCGGCATGTAGCTGCCGGCGCGTTTCTGCTCTTCCAGCAGATACACGTCGCCATCCGGCGCCACCTCGGCGGAATGGGTGTTGAACTCCCAGCGGCACGAGTTGGTGCACGCGCCCTGGTTGGGATCACGGTGGTTGAAATAGCCGGAGAGCAGGCAGCGCCCGGAATAGGCGATGCACAGCGCGCCATGGACGAAGACTTCCAGTTCCATGTCCGGGCATTCCTGGCGGATCTCGGCGACCTGGTCGAGCGAAAGTTCCCGCGACAGGATGACGCGACGGATGCCGAGCTTCTTCCAGAAGCGCACCGCGGCGTAGTTGACGGTGTTGGCCTGCACCGACAGATGCACGGGCATCTCGGGCCAGGTCTCGCGAATCATGTCGATCAGCCCCGGGTCGGCCATGATCAGCGCGTCCGGTTTGAGCGCGATGACCGGCGCCATGTCCGCCAGATAGGTTTTCAGCTTGCTGTTGTGCGGAAAGATGTTGCTGACGACGTAGAACTGCTTGCCGCGGCTGTGCGCGTAGTCGATGCCGGCACCCAGCGCCACCTCATCGCGGAAGCTGTTGTTGCGCACGCGCAGGCTGTAGCGCGGCTGGCCGGCATACACCGCATCGGCGCCGAAGGCGAGCGCCGTCTCGAGCATGGTTTGCGAGCCGGCGGGCGCCAGCAGCTCGGGGTGATGTGTCCCGGTGCGGTTCAAGGCGATGGGCAAGGAATCAATGTCCACGTGAGCCGGGCTTGGACGAGAACAGGGCAGCCTGAGGGCGTGGCTTGCGCGGCTGGACCGGCGAATGGGGGGCGGCGCCGCGGTTGGAGGCGGGCTTGGCGCCGGTTGCCGCGGGCGTTTTCTGCGCCGCACGGCCCGATGCGTTGCGTGCGCCCCCCCGACCGGCATTGTTCCCCGGTCGCTGGCCGCCCCGTCCTTGCGGTGGCCGCGGCGGACGCTCGTCGGACATCAGGTCGGCCTTGGCGGGCGGAACGAAACCGGGTTCGATTTCGACCCGCACGATCGAGCGCTTGATCAGCCGTTCGATATCGCGCAGGTAGCTCATTTCCTCGTCGTCCACCAGCGACAGCGCCGAGCCGGTGCTGCCGGCACGGCCGGTGCGGCCGATGCGGTGGACATAGTCTTCCGCCACGTTGGGCAGCTCGAAGTTTACCACCTGCGGCAGCTGGTCGATGTCGATGCCGCGCGCGGCGATGTCGGTCGCCACCAGCACCCGCACGCTGCCGTCCTTGAAGCTGGCCAGCGCCTTGGTGCGCGCCGACTGGCTCTTGTTGCCGTGGATCGCAGCGGCGGTGATGCCGTCCTTGTTCAGTTTTTCGGCCAGCTTGTTGGCACCATGCTTGGTGCGGGTGAACACCAGCACCTGCTGCCAGTCGTGATGCTTGATCAGGTGCGCCAGCAGATCGCGCTTGTGCGCCTGCGGCACGCGGTGCATCGACTGCTCGATGATTTCCACCGCGGTATTGCGGCGCGCCACTTCAACGCTCTTCGGGTTGTGCAGCAGGCTGTTGGCCAGGGTGCGGATCTCGTCGGAAAAGGTCGCCGAGAACAGCAGGGTCTGGCGCTGCTTCGGCACCACCGCGAGCACTTTCTTGATGTCGCGGATGAAGCCCATGTCGAGCATGCGGTCGGCTTCGTCGAGCACCAGAATTTCGACGCCGGACAAGTCCACCGTCTTCTGGCCCAGATGGTCGAGCAGGCGGCCGGGGGTGGCCACCAGGATATCGACCCGCGATTTCAGCGCCTTGAACTGCGGATTGATGTTGACGCCGCCGAACATCACCATCGAAGTGAGCGGCAGGTGCTTGCCGTAGGTTTTGACCGATTCTTCGACCTGTGCGGCAAGCTCGCGCGTCGGCACCAGGATCAGGCAGCGCGGGCGGCCCGGCCTGGGCGTTTGCGCGGCGCGTGTCGACAGATGATGCAGGATCGGCAGGGTGAAGCCGGCGGTCTTGCCGGTGCCGGTCTGGGCTGCGGCCAGCAGGTCGCCGCCTGCCAGCACCTGCGGAATCGCCTGCGCCTGAATCGGGGTGGGCGTGGTGTAACCGGCTTCGGCAATCGCACGCAAAATGGGGTCAGCCAGACCGAGCTCTACAAAAGCCGGGCTGGCTGGGGATGTTTCAGTAGTCATGTGGTTTCCTGCGACGGCCTGTCACATTTGCAGTGACACCAATCGAGGCAGACGAATAGAGGATCGTAAGATCGGGGTAAGAGAACCGCGCACCGATTGGTGGGTGCGGGAGGCCGCACTATACCGGCTACAGTTTGGCGCGGCAATGCTTTCCTGTCAGAAGGAATCCACGCAAAAAACCGGCATGTGACAGCATTTCAGGTACGCACCTGTAGCACACGCCCGATTCTCTTCACGCGAGGCATCGGCCAGGCGAGACCACATCGACCATTGCATCAGCCCATGCAGGCTGCCGTTCAATTTTTCTTCGAATGTATTAGCTTCGAATACATTAATAGCCCTGCTCCATCGCCAGGAAACCCGGCGAGGCGACCCCAGCGCTTCGCGCTGCACTTTTGCCTGGTTGCCAGCGCATGCCACGTCAGACAAACAGGCAAATATCGGTTTCCCCGGCAAACTCGAAGAACGTGGCCGCGCCACCGTATTCGATGTCGTCAATAAATTCGACGTGATCGAAGCCAAACAGTTCAACGGTCATCTGGCAGGCGATCATTTTCACATCGGCCTCCATGCACAATTCACGCAGTTCTGGAATCGTCGCCACCCCGTTATTGGCGATCGTCTGTTTCATCAGCGACGTGGCAACATTTTCGTAGCCGGGCACAAGCGCCTGCACGGCATTCGGCATATTCCAGTTGATCTCCTTGAACCACTTGGGCCCGAACGGCATTTTCATCGGCATACCGGGATTGCCCAGCGGGCTGACCTTGAGCCCGGACATGTCTTTCTTCAGCAATTGCAGGCCGTAGAAGGTGAAGAAGATCTGTACCTCATAGCCCAGCGCGGCGGCGGTCGAAGCGAGGATGAAGGGCGGGTATGCCCAGTCCAGCGTGCCCTTGGTGGCAATCAATGCCATTTTCTTGGTTTCCATGGTGTTTCTCCTGTGATGGAATGGAATGACGATCAATGCTTGCGCAACATGAAGACAAACTCGCCGGCGCTTTCAGCGGAAGACAGCAGTTCATTGCCGGTCTGCTTGGCAAAGGCCTGCATGTCTTTCACCGATCCAGGATCGGTGGCGATTACTTTCAGGATCTGTCCACTTGTCAGTTCGCTCAGGAATTTCTTGGTACTCAAGATAGGCAACGGGCAGTTCAGGCCACGTGCATCTAGTTCCTTGTCAAAGTTCATGATGCTCTCCTTGAATAGCCGGCTGATCATCTGGCGCGCACAGCCAGAAAATGCGCGCTGCTTCGGTGACTCTACGCTTGATCCGTCCACGCCCGCCCGGAAAATGCAGCATCCAGCGGCGTGTGGAACAGATGGTTGGCATAATTGCTGAGGGTTTTTACCGCAATCGCCAGCACGATTTCAAGAATCTGCCGTTCGCTGTAACCCGCAGCCAGGAAAGCGCCCACATCGGCCCTGTCGGGCAACCCACGCTTCGCCACCATGATGCGGGTGAACCCATGCAGTGCCGCCAGCCTGGCATCGGGAATGGGCTGGCCGTCACGGATGGCGTCGGTCACTTCCACCGCCACGCCCGACATATTGTCGGCCATGAAGCTGTGTGCGGAGACACAGTAGGTGCAGCCGTTTTCACGGCTGATCGCCAGCAACACCACCTCCTGTTCAGCCGGGCTAAAGCAGGATAATTCGCGGAAGCGCTCATAACCATGCACATAGGTATCAAGCAATCCTGGCGCATTGGCCATCACCGCAAACATATTGGGGACAAAACCGAAGGCAGCCTGAGCGTTTCGCAGCCTGATGGCGGCGAGCGTGTCGGACCGGGCTTCATCGAGTGGGGTCAACGTGAGTCTGTAATCCGCTTGCATAAAACCTCCATAGGTTAATGGACCGATCATTCCATAATCAAGTAAAAAAATTCGCAACCTTATCTCAGGGTGTTCAGCACCAAGTCGATGATGCCGCGCAGACTGGCCTCGTCGGCCCCGGCCTTGCTCAACGTCTTGAGGCCACTCATGCTGCTCACCAAGTAATTGGCCAGCACGACGGCATCGTGTCCAGGTGCAACCTCACCTTCGCGCTGCGCGCGCTGCACGGCGGCCACAAACACGCCGTGAAAGCGCCCCAGTCCTTCCGACACCGCCTCGGCAATACGCGGATCGCGGCGGGCGAACTCGTTGGCTGTGTTCAGCAACAGGCAACCGCGCGTCTCGCAAATGCCACGCGCCTCGTCCAGCACGCTTTCCAGAAACTGGCGGATGAAATCCAGGCCCGAAGGCGATGCATCCAGCGCGGCACGTAACTGCCCAACCATCACGTCCCCGTAATGCGCCACGCACCGTTCAAACAATGCCAGCTTGCCGCCAAAGGCCTGATAAAGGCTGCTCTTGGACAATTCCATCGTCTCGAGCAAGTCCTGCATCGACGTGTTCTCATAGCCCTTGCGCCAAAACAACTGCATCGCAGCAGTCAACGCGGTATCTGGGTCAAACTCAAGTGGCCGGCCGGGTGCTGGGGACATGCTCTATTTATGGACCAATCGGTTCAATATGTCAAGCCAAACGGGCCCCTGCCGAAGGGTGTCACAAGTTCGAATCTGGACAAAGCGGATACGCTATTGGCCGGCCGCCTCGCGCACCAGGCTGTCGAGTACGTCGGTCAGGCGCCTGATCGCCGCATCGCAATTCTTATCCACGCGGGTGTGCCCGATGTTCGCCAGGTCCTTGTAAGCCAGCCAGATTTTGCCTGTAACGTCCTCCCAGGCCAGCACGTGCAAAGGCAGCTCAATGCCATAGGTTTGCTCACATTGCAGCAATGGTGTGCCCCCTTTTGGATGCCCAAAAATCAGCAGTTCGGTGGGACGCAATAGCTGGCCGATACTGTGGGCACCCGCTGCGTGATCAATTCGCGCAAACACTTTCAGCCCATGCGCCTGGGCGCGGGCTTCCAGCCTGTCTATCGTCATCGGTGTCGAATGCGCACTGGGTAGCCGGATCAGCCCCGCCGCCACATAGGCAGGCGATAGCAGCAGGGCGATCGACAACAGGGTCATGGCAAGTCTGGACATGTGAATCTCCATTGATCCGCTATAAAAAACGCATCGAGCGCCGCGGCGCCCCTTCCTTACATACATACACCCCATCTCTGTGGCCTGCCGCATACAGGCTAAAGAACAAGCGGTACGGCAGAAGGCATTCGCCAACCATGCTGTAAAAAACCTCGGGCATCATCGACTTACAGATCGGCGATGCCATGACACCCCGCAGGGTTCCGTCCATAGCACACGACCGTATTTACCAAGCGCTGCCAAGAAATGCGAAGAAGGTTCGTTGTGATATTTGCACCCTCAGCGGTTAAGCGGTGCGGGCAAGCTGAGCCTGAATCATGGGCTAACAACTACTAGCAGGCACTCCGGCTCGCGGCCCATTGAGTGTTGCCACTCCGCAAGGCTGAGCCCGCAAGTGACCTACAACTACTGTAAGTAAGCGGGGGGGGGGCAGACACCCAACAGAAACCCCGGTCCCCGCTGCGTCAGCTCTCCACCCTGACGCTTAGTATCCCTGGGTCAGGTTACCGAACTGGTAATGCACCAACATCAACCAGGACCGAGCCATAACGGTCACCGTGCCCCTTTTCCGGGCCTGATGTTCCAACGACGAAACCGGTCTGGTCTATATCGTGGCTAAGGAAAGAACTGCCCAGTGCACCATAAATGTACACGCGAGCCCTTGTCTCCTGCAGACCGGTACCGACATAGGCTGGGCGATCAAGCTCGTTCAGGATGCTGCTCTCCATATCAGGATTGCCATCCCATGGTCCTGCAAAGGCAGAACTGATGGCAAACATGCCTGCTCCGATGATGCTTGCATATAAGTGAGTGGTTTTCATGATGCTCTCCTTCATACTGGATCACGCTCGGCGTGGGAAATATTCCCACGCTGGAAATACAGACCAGATCGGGAACATTTCCCGCGCCAGCCATACAGACCAGAACACACACCAGAACTTGGCATGGGTTTGTGATAGGTCTGATCATTTGTCGGAACGGGAAACGCCCCCTTACAGTTTTTCTCCAACATAATGTGAAGGCTGACTTAAATTTGAGCATGGGAGTCTGGAACACATAACAGGAAGGCAGTGGAATGTTGAGCAGATCGGCGATTGCGCTTGTTTTAACCACCCTGCTGCAGGCTCTTGCAGCGCAGCCTGCTTGTGCTGACGCATACGATCCGGAATGGGGCGCGCGCGTGCTGAAAATCGTGGTGACCCGTGCCGATGGCATCCGCGAGCTCGGCTCCGCCGTATCGATTACGGGCGAACGCGTGGTGACCAACTGCCATGTCGTTCGTGACGCCTCACTCATCGAAACCGAACAGGCGGGGAAAACCCTCCTGGCACAGTCCGATTTACGTGATGCTTACCGTGACCTGTGCTTTCTTACCGTTCCGGGCTACCAGGCCAAACCTGCGCCAATGATCGACATCGGTCAGACCCGGGTAGGCCTGAAAGTGCTAGCAGTAGGCTATCCGGGTGGCAAGTTCTCGGTCAGCAAAGGCAAGATCATCGGCCTTTACACCTGCGAATGCGACGGCGGCAAGGTCATTCAGACATCGGCACCATTCGACCGTGGCGCCAGCGGTGGCGGCCTGTTTGACCAGGAAGGTAAACTGGTAGGCATTCTCACGTTTAAATCAAGAAATGGCGGTAATTTCCACTTCGCCTTGCCGGTAGGGTGGCTGCGGCACATGGCAGAGCGCCCAATCGACCCCATCGGTGGCGGCAACAGCTTCTGGGAAGAACCGGGCAAGGAAAGCGGCTATTTCCTCGCCGCCTGTGACCTCGGCGCAAAGAAAAACTGGCGCGCTCTGTCAAGTCTTGCCAGCGAATGGAGCACGCAGGAACCCAACAACCCCGAAGCCTGGATGGCCCTGGGACGCGCACGACTAGGCCTGCTCCAGACCGAAGCAGCCGTGACCGCATTTCAGCGGGTAATCATGCTGGACTCGACCCATGCCGAAGCAAAATGGGCGTTGCAGCAACTCGAGTTTGAATTGGAGCGGGACCTGGAGTATCAGGACGGCGTGTAGAGCCGCATGCGCTACACGTGGCGGACGGTATGTCACGAAACGGCACATCGAAAAGCAAAAAGCCCGAGCTGGCAACCGCCAGGACTTTGAATTTGCAGTGTTCGGGTTGGTGGGCAGTACAAGGTTCGAACTTGTGACCCCTGCCGTGTGAAGGCAGTGCTCTACCACTGAGCTAACTGCCCCGAAGCGGCGCGAATTAAACCACATCCCTGCAGGCGGGGTCAATTTTGACGCTGTCGATCCAGTAAAATAGCCCTTTTTTCAGCCTGGCCTTGTCATGATCCGTACCCGCTTCGCCCCTTCTCCCACCGGTTTCCTGCATATCGGCGGCGCCCGCACCGCGCTGTTCTCGTGGGCGTTTGCGCGACATCACGGCGGCCAGTTCATCCTGCGCATCGAGGATACCGACATCGCGCGCTCCACCCCCGAGGCGGTGCAGGCGATTCTCGACGGCATGGCATGGCTGGATCTCGCGCACGACGAAGGTCCGTTCTACCAGATGCAGCGGATCTATCGCTACAAGGAAGTGATCGCGCAGATGCTGGAAAACGGCCAGGCCTATCACTGTTATTGCAGCACCAAAGAACTCGACGCGATACGCGAGGCGCAGCGCGCACGCGGAGAAAAACCGCGCTATGACGGCCGCTGGCGCCCCGAGCCCGGCAAGACGCTGCCGGTGCCGCCATCCGGTGTCGAACCGGTGGTACGCTTCAAGAACCCCACCGAAGGCAGCGTGGCCTGGAAGGACCTGGTGAAAGGCACGATCGAATTCGCCAACGCCGAGCTCGACGATCTCGTCATCGCGCGCGGCGACGGCACCCCCACCTACAATTTCTGCGTCGTGGTGGACGACTGGGACATGCAGATCACCCACGTGATCCGCGGCGACGACCACGTCAACAACACCCCGCGCCAGATCAACATCCTCAGGGCATTGGGCGCGACGGTGCCGCAGTACGCGCACCTGTCGATGATCCTCGGCGACGACGGCACCAAGCTGTCCAAGCGCCACGGCGCGGTGTCGGTGATGCAGTATTTCGAGGAAGGCTACCTGCCCGAAGCGGTGATCAACTATCTGGCGCGGCTCGGCTGGTCGCACGGCGACGCCGAGATCTTCAGCCGCGAGCAGTTCGTGCAGTGGTTCGATCTCGACCACATCACGCCGTCGGCCGCCCAGTTCAACACCGAAAAGCTGCGCTGGCTCAACCAGCAGGCCATCAAGGCGGCCGACGACGCGCGCCTGGCCGACCTCACGCGGCCCTTTCTGCTCCGCAACGGCGCCGACCCGGACGACGGCCCCGACCTCACCGCGGTGTGCGCCCTGGTCAAGGAACGGGCCGCCACCATCGTCGAACTGGCCGATGCCACCACGCTGTTTTACCGCACCCTGCACCCCACGCCCGAGCTGCTGGCGCAGCACGTCACCCCGGAAATAGTGCCGGCATTGGCCGATCTGGCTGCGCGCC
>JBFHXL010000057.1:0-8963 GCA_041599035.1 Thiobacillus sp.
CAGCTTGGAGTTGGCGAGCGAGATCTCGACGGTGGTGGCACCGAGTTTCTTCAGTTCGGCGACCGCGGCTTCCACGGCGGCAGCGACTTCGTTGTTCAGCCCTTCGGCAAAGAATTCACGCGGCAGGCCGACGCGTAGTCCGGTCAGCGGTTGCTCGAGGTCGCGCGTGTAGTCTTCTTTCTCGCGTTCCAGGCTGGTCGAGTCGTTGGGGTCGAAGCCGGTCATCACGTTGAGCAGCAGCGCACAGTCCTCGGCCGAGGGCGCCATCGGCCCGGCCGGGTCGAGGCTGGAGGCGAACGCGATCATGCCGTAGCGCGACACCAGGCCGTAAGTTGGCTTCAGGCCGGTGATGCCGGTGAACGCGGCAGGCTGGCGGATCGAGCCGCCGGTGTCGGTGCCGGTGGCGGCTGGCGCCATGCGGGCGGCGACACAGGCAGCAGCACCGCCCGACGAGCCACCCGGCACGCGGTCGGTGTCCCACGGGTTCCGTACCGCGCCGAAGAAACTGGTCTCGTTCGACGAGCCCATGGCGAACTCGTCCATGTTGGTCTTGCCCAGGCTCGGCATGCCGGCGGCCTTGAAGCGCTGGATCACGTGCGCGTCATACGGCGCGACGAAGTTGTGCAGCATCTTCGAGCCGCAGGTGGTGAGCCAGCCATCGGTGCAGAAGATATCCTTGTGCGCGATCGGCACGCCGGTCAGCGGGCCTGCATTGCCGGCGGCGATCAGCGTATCGGCCGCGGCCGCTTCGGCCAGCGTCTTCTCGGCATCCACCGTGATGAAGGCATTGATCGACGGGTTCAGCGCGGCGATGCGGTCGAGATACTGCTGCGCAAGCTCGCGGCTCGACACCTGCTTGGCGGCGAGTTGTGCGGCGAGCGCGGAAAGGCGGGCGTCGGACATGATGGATTATTCGATGACTTTGGGGACGAGGTAGAGGTCGTTTTCGACCGCCGGCGCGACGGCCTGGAAGGCCGCATGGCGGTCGCTTTCGGTCACCACGTCGGCGCGCAGGCGCTGGTATACCTCCTGCGCATGGGCCATCGGTGCGATGCCGCCGGTGTCGACTGCCTGCATGGTGGCGATCAGATCGAAAATGGTATTGAGCTGGCCTTGCGTGGCCTGCGCCTCGGCATCGTCGATTTCGATGCGCGCAAGGCGGGCGATGCGCTTGACGTCGTCCGGGGAAAGGGACATGAAAACACCTGATGGCTTACGGGAACGAAGCCCGTTAGGGTATCATAGCCCCCTTGTTTTTTCTGCTCTTTCGCCCGCCTGGCGCGGGTGTTGCCGCCACCATGTTCAAGTTTCTGACCAGCTACTTTTCCACCGATCTCGCGATCGATCTCGGTACCGCCAACACGCTGATTTACGTGCGTGACCGCGGCATCGTTCTGGACGAACCCTCGGTTGTCTCGATCCGGACCGATATGCAGGCGGGCGGCAAGCGCACGGTGCAGGCGGTGGGCACCGAAGCCAAGAACATGCTGGGCCGTACGCCAGGCAACCTGCAGGCGATCCGGCCGATGAAGGATGGCGTGATTGCCGACTTCACCGTCACCGAGCAGATGCTCAAATACTTCATCAAGAAGGTGCATGACACCCAGATGTTTCGCCCCAGCCCGCGCATCATCATCTGCGTGCCGTGCGGCTCGACCCAGGTGGAACGGCGTGCGATCCGCGAGTCGGCGATCGGCGCCGGCGCCAGACAGGTTTATTTGATCGAGGAACCGATGGCAGCGGCGAGCGGCGCCGGCATGCCGGTGGCCGATGCGACCGGTTCGATGGTGGTCGACATCGGCGGCGGCACCACCGAAGTCGGCGTGATTTCGCTCGGCGGCGTGGTCTATGCCAATTCGGTGCGCGTCGGCGGCGACCGCATGGACGAGGCCATCATCAACTACATCCGTCGCAACTACGGCATGCTGATCGGCGAAGCGACCGCCGAACGCATCAAGAAACACATGGGGTCGGCTTTCCCCGGCGCCGAAGTGCTGGAGATGGAAGTGAAGGGGCGCAGCTTGGCCGAAGGCGTGCCGCGCAGCTTCAACGTGTCGAGCAACGAGATTCTGGAAGCGCTGACCGAGCCCCTGAACGCGATCGTCAGCGCGGTGAAGCAGGCGCTGGAACAGACCCCGCCCGAACTGGGGTCGGACATCGCAGAAAAGGGCATGGTGCTGACCGGCGGCGGCGCGCTGCTGCGCGACCTCGACCGTCTGCTGATGGAAGAAACCGGCCTGCCGGTGATCGTCGCAGAAGACCCGCTGACCTGCGTGGTGCGCGGTTCCGGCATGGCGCTGGAGAACATGGACAAACTGTCGACGGTGTTCACCAACGAGTGAGCGTAGCCATGCGCCGTTTCCGGGAGTAAGCGATGGCGACACCCGGTCAGCTCATGTTCGCCCGTCGCCTGGGACCGACGGCGCGCCTGTTTATCTGGCTGCTTGTCGGCGTGTCCTGCGTGGTCGCCGATAGCCACTACCATGCACTCGACGGCCTGCGCAGCGGGTTCTCCCTGTTGCTGCGGCCGATGCGCGTGGCCATGCGTGCGCCCGGCGACGTCGCATCCGAACTCGGCGGCTTTCTCGTCCGCCACCGCCAGTTGCAGCGCGAACGCGATGCCTTGCTGGTCGAGCGGGCACGCCTGGCGGTCAGTGCGAACGCCGCCCGGGAACTGGCACGCGAAAATACCGAATTACGTGCGCTGCTGCAGTTGCAAAACCGGCCCGGCCAGCAGATTGTGCATGCCGCCCTGCTGTACAAGGGGCATGACTGGTTTGCCCAGCGGATCACCCTGGATGAGGGTGCCGGGGCGGGGCTGCGCAGCGGCCTGCCGGTGGTGGATGCCAGCGGATTGGTGGGACAGGTGAGCCGGGTGTATCCGAAAGCGAGCGACGTGATGCTGGTGAGCAGCCCGCAGCAGTTGACTCCGGTATTCGTCGAGCGCACCGGCCAGCGCGGGCTGGCCGCAGGCAGCGGACAGGGCCAGATGGAGCTGCGCTACATGCCGGCGCAGACCGATATCCGTCCCGGCGACCGTTTGCTGACATCGGGTATTGACCGGGTCTATCCGGCAGGCATTCCGGTGGCGAATGTCACCCGGGTGTCGCGTTCGCAGTCGAGTCCGTATCTGCGGGTGGAGTGCCTGCCGCTGGTCGGCCTCGACCGCTCGCGTGCCGTACTGGTGCTGGTCTCCGAGCCGCAGATCACCCGACCGCAGGAGCCCAGGCCATGAACACGGCGACCCAGCCAGCGGGAAGCTGGCGCCGCATTCTGGGGACGCTGGTCCTGGCGGTACTGCTGGAGCAGTTGCCGTGGTCGGGCTGGATGCTGGCCATCCGGCCGGATTTTGTTTTGGTAGGCCTGCTGTTCTGGACCTTGCATCAGCCTGCGCGCATGGGGTTCGGCATCGCTTTTTTTCTGGGCCTGGTGGCTGATTTTCAGGATGGTGCGGTGTTCGGGCAGCATGCCATGGCCTATGTGGTGGGCGCCTACCTGGTGCTGTATCTGCGTTTGCGCCTGCTGCAATTCGAGCCATTGCGCCAGGCCATGCAGCTCTTTCCGGTCCTGTTGTCGGTGCAACTGGTGGTGCTGCTGATTGGCTGGCTCGCCGTCAACCCCCCCGCCGGTCTGGCCATGCTGTTGCCGGTTCTGAGCAGCACGGTGTTGTGGTACGGCATCGCCGGATTTCTCCGCGTATTGCATGGAAAAGGAATGCAGGATCGGGCATGAATCTGTCGACCCCGATCAAGAATCTGGATCGTGAGCTGACCCGTTTCCAGGGGCGCCTGAAAATCGGCGCGGCCATGATCGTGTTGCTGGCGGCGGGATTGCTGGCGCGCGCCTTCTATCTGCAAGTCGTGCAGCACGAGTATTACATCCAGCGGGCCGAGAGCAATCGCATTTCACTTGTTCCCACTGCGCCCAACCGCGGCCTGATTCTCGACCGCAAGGGCCAGATCCTGGCCGAGAACTACTCGGCGTATACGCTGGAACTCACCCGTGCCGAGATGGCGAGCCTAACGCAGACGCTGGCCGAACTGGGCAAGCTGATCGAGATCACGCCGGGGCAGTTGCGGCGCTTCCGCCGCCTGCTCGCCGAGTCGCACGAGTTCGAGACGGTGCCGCTGAAAAGCAAATTGACCGACGAGGAAGTCGCGGTGCTGGCGGCGAATCGTTATCGCTTGCCGGGGGTGGAGGTGAAGGCGCGGCTGTTCCGCAATTACCAGGCCGGGCCGGGCATGGCGCATGTGGTCGGCTTTATCGGCCGCATCAACGACCGCGACCTGAAGCGACTGCGTGAGGACGGGCGCGAGCAGAACTACAAGGGCAGCGCCCACATCGGCAAGACCGGGCTGGAACAAAGCTATGAGGCGCTGCTGCATGGCCGCACCGGTTTCGACCAGATGGAGACCGATGCCAGCGGCCGCGCGGTGCGCATGCTGTCGCGCATTCCGCCGGTGCCGGGCAAGGATTTACGTTTGTATCTGGACCTGGAACTGCAGGCCGTGGCCGAGCATGCGTTCGGTGATTATCTGGGCGGGCTGGTGGCGCTGGATCCGAATACCGGCGGGGTGCTGGCGCTGGTAAGCAAGCCGGGCTTCGATCCCAACCTGTTTGTCGACGGCATCGATCCGGAAACCTGGAAGGAACTGAATGAGTCGCCCGACCGTCCGATGGTCAATCGCGTGCTGCGCGGCATTTATCCGCCGGGGTCGACCATCAAGCCGCTGATGGCGCTGGCCGGGCTGGAGCTGGGTCTGCGCAAGCCCTCGGACAGCATCGTCGACCCCGGGTATTACAGCCTGCCCAACAGCCGTCACCAGTTTCGTGACTGGAAGGTCGGCGGGCATGGGGTGGTCGATTTGCGTCGGGCCATTTCGCAGTCGTGCGACACCTACTTTTATCGCCTTGCGGTGGATATGGGAATCGACCGGATGCACGATTACCTGGCGAAATTCGGGTTGGGTGAAAAAAGCGGCATCGATCTGGACGGCGAATCGTCCGGCCTGTTGCCGTCGCGCGAATGGAAGCAGCGGCGCTGGAATAAGGTCTGGTACCCAGGCGAGACGGTGATTGCCGGAATTGGCCAAGGCTACCATCTGACCACGCCGCTGCAGCTGGCGACCGCCACCGCCATGCTCGCCAACGGCGGCAAGCGAATCGAGCCGCGTCTGGTGCAGGCGGTGCGTGACCCGCTTAGCCATGTCTGGCAACTGCAGCCGCCCGTGACCCACGACCAGGTGGCGATCAATGCCGCGAATCTCGAGCTGGTGCGGGCCGGCATGATGGACGTGATGCGCCCGGGCGGCACTGCAGTTGTGGCTGCGGCAGGCGCGCCTTATACCATTGCCGGCAAAACAGGCACTGCGCAGGTGGTGGGAATCAAGCAGGGAGCCAAATATGACGCCAGGCGACTGGCACGGAAACTTCAGGACCACGCCTTGTTTATTGCCTATGCGCCCGCTGACAATCCGACCATTGCGGTCGCCGTGATGGTCGAAAACGGCGGGCACGGTGGCAGCACGGCGGCACCGATCGCACGCGCGGTGTTTGATTACTATCTGACCGGAAAGCGGCCTGGAAACATGAAACTGGATGCGAACGATGCCACGGACTAGCCACTGGATCGTGCGCCGTCTGAGCCATCTGGATGGCGTGCTGCTGTTGCTGGTGCTGGCGGTGCTGGGCATCAGTCTGGCAGCGGTGGCAAGCGCGTCGGGACAAAGCCCGGCGCGCATCACCGGCCATCTGATCAATATCGGGCTTGCATTGTCGGTCATGGTGGTGATGGCCAATGTGCCGCCGCATATCCTGTCCAAGTTCGGCCCGCCGTTGTATGCGGCCGGGGTGGTGTTGCTGATCGGCGTTGCCCTGTTTGGCGAAATTCGCAATGGTTCGCGGCGCTGGTTGAATCTGGGTTTCATGGCGTTCCAGCCGTCCGAGCTGCTGAAGCTGGCGCTGCCGCTGATGCTGGCCTGGTATTTCCAGCGCAACGAGGCGATCCTGCGTGCCAAGCATTACGCAATAGGCGGCGTGTTGCTGCTGGTTCCTTTTCTGCTGACGCTGCGTCAGCCCGATCTGGGCACGGCCCTGATGCTCGGTGCCTCGGGTTTTTACCTGCTGTTCTTCGCCGGCTTGCCATGGAAGGTGATTCTTGGCGGCGCCACGCTGGGTGCGGCAAGCCTGCCCGTGGTGTGGGGAATGATGCATGATTACCAGCAGCGCCGCGTGCTGACGCTGCTCGATCCCTCGGCCGACCCTTTGGGGGACGGCTATCACATCATTCAATCGACCATCGCGATCGGCTCGGGCGGGTTGTTTGGCAAGGGCTGGATGCAGGGCACGCAGAACCAGCTCGACTTCATTCCCGAACGCACCACTGACTTTATCTACGCGGTTTTCGGCGAGGAGTTCGGCTATGTCGGTGCCATTTTCCTGATCGGGCTGTATCTGGCCATCGTCACGCGCGGGCTCGTCATTGCCGCACGCGCGCCGACCCTGTTCGGGCGATTGATGGCCGCCACGCTGAGCCTCAATCTGTTCACCTATGTGTTCGTCAACATGGGGATGGTGTCGGGCATCCTGCCGGTGGTCGGGGTGCCGTTGCCGCTGATGAGCTATGGCGGGACGGCCCTCACCACCCTGCTGCTGGGTGTGGGCATCCTGATGAGCGTGGCGTCGCATCGCCAGCTCAACAAATCGTGACGCGATAAAATAGCGCCATGAACATGAAAACGATTCTGCTCCTGGGCATGCTCACAACGGCCCTCGTTCTGGGCGGCTGTGCAAGCAGCCCGCCCACCGCCACGGCAAACAAGGGCGGCTACTATCTCGACGACGGTCCCGAGGCCAATCCGCCTTCCAACCTGGACGCCGTCCCCGACGCGGTGCCGCGCGACGAGCCGCTGCACCGCTTTGCCAATCGCACCTACGTTGCGCTGGGCAATACGTATACGCCGCAAACCGTGCGCGGTACCTATAGCGAGGAGGGCCTGGCCTCGTGGTACGGCCGTCGTTTTCACGGCAGAAAAACCGCGTCGGGCGAAGCGTATGACATGTACGCCATGACGGCGGCGCATCCCACCCTGCCGATTCCCAGCTACGCACGCGTCACCTCGCTCGGCAATGGCAAGTCCGTGGTGGTGCGCATCAATGACCGCGGTCCGTTTCACAGCAATCGCATCATCGACCTGTCGTATACCGCGGCGCACAAGCTGGGTTTCCTGGGGCGGGGCAGCTCCCGGGTGCGGGTCGAAAGCATCGATCCCACGGTAAATGAGATGCCGGGCAACGTGGCCGGCGATAACCTGTTTCTGCAAGTGGGCGCGTTCGGGCAGATTGAAAATGCCCGGAAATTGCTGGAACGGGTCCAGCGCGAGCTGGCGCTCGGCATGGAACGTGCCCGGGTCGTGCTGGCCGGTACCCTGCATCGGGTGCTGATCGGCCCCTATGCCAGCGAAGACGCGGCGCGTGCCGATCGTGCCCGGCTGCAGGAACGTCTCGAGCTCAATGCGGTCCTGTTCAGACCCGAGAGACAGGAACAATCATGAGAGTTGTGTATTTGTTTGTGGCAATGCTGCTGTCCTTTGCCGCATGGGCCGAACCCGATGGCATCTCGGCGCGGGCCTGGGTCCTGATTGACCAGGCCAGCGGACGCGAGCTGGCCGCGCATCAGGCCGATCTGCCGTTGGCGCCTGCCTCGCTGACCCAGCTGATGACGGCGTATGTGTTGCTGGGCGATATCCGCAAGAACAAGCTGAGTCTGGGCGAGATGGTGACCGTTCCGGAAGCCGCGACACAGGCCGATGGCGCGCGCGTATTTCTCAAGGCGGACGAAAAGCTGAGCGTCGACACGCTGCTGCAGGCGATGCTGCTGCAGTCGGCCAGCGACGCCACGCTTGCGCTGGTGATCGCGACCGACGGCAGCGAGGCGGCATTCGTCGAACGCATGAACCGCGAGGCCAAACGGCTTGGCATGACCAAGACCCGTTTCAAGAACGCCACCGGATTGACCGAGCCGGGGCACGAGTCGAGTGCACGCGACCTGGCCCGGCTCGGGCGTGCACTGGCGCGCGATTTTCCGAATCGCCTGACCCTGTTCGGGCAGAAGGAGCTCACCATCAAGGGGCTTACCTACTACAACGGCAATCGGCTGTTGTGGCGGGACAGCACGGTGACCGGGATGAAGGTCGGCCGCACGAGCCAGGCCGGATATTGCATGGCGGCATCGGCACGACGCGGCAATCAGGGGCGTATTGCCGTGGTGCTCGGGGCACGCTCGGATGCGCAACGCACGCAGGACGCCCTGAAGCTGCTGAACTACGGCTTCGAGAATTTCGACAGCGTGCTGCTGTATCGCGCGCAGCAGCCCGTCAAGGTGGCCAAGCTCTATCGCGGCGAGCGTGACTTGATCAACATGGGCTTCATGCAGAATTTCTATCTGCTGGTGCCGCGCGGAAGCGCGCTGCGCGTGAAAGCCGAGATCATCACCCGGCAGCCCTTCATTGCGCCCGTTCACAAAGGCACGCGCATGGGTACCCTGCGGCTGACGCTCGACGGCGAGTCGCTGGGCGATTATCCGCTGCTTGCGCTGCATGACGTCGGCGTGGCCGGAATCCTGGGGCGTGGCTGGGATTCGATCCTGCTCTTCTTCGGCCGATGAACGCTTACCTGAATGGCCGCTTTTTGCCGCTTGCCGAAGCGAAGGTTTCCGTGCTCGACCGCGGCTTTATTTTTGGCGATGGCGTCTACGAATTGGTGCCGGTGTATTCGGGGCGGCCGTTCCGGCTGGACGATCACCTGCGCCGCCTGCAGGCCAGCCTTGACGGAATTCGCCTGGCCAACCCGCACGGAATCGAGGCCTGGCGTGACTTGATCCTGCGGCTGAGCGCCATGCAGGCTGGGGGCGACCAGTCGATTTATATTCAGGTTACCCGCGGCACGCCCGGCCCGGCGCAGGC
>JBFHXL010000058.1:0-8793 GCA_041599035.1 Thiobacillus sp.
CTGAAGCTGTCCGATGTCTTGATCAAGACCGACATCGCCAAGCTGACGGTGCTGCCCGCCGGCCGCACCTACAAGCGAGCGACCGAACTGCTGGCCAGCGCCGCCATGACGCGTCTGGTCGAGGATATCGGCAATCGCTATCCGGACCGCATCATTCTGTTCGATTCCCCGCCCCTGCTGGCGACCAGCGAATCGAGCGTGCTGGCGAGCCACATGGGGCAGATCGTCATGGTGGTGGAGGCCGAAAAAACCTCGCAGGAAGCCGTGCGCGAAGCGCTTGGCCACATCCAGTCATGCGAGGTGGTCGCCATGTTGCTGAATAAAACCACGCCGTCCCCGGGCACAGATTATTACTATGGTTACTATGGCAGTTACGGTAAATAAGCTTATCTCGGGCCATGCCGGAGGGCAGGCACGCAGGCACGCTCCGATAGCCGGGGCTTTTTCTGTTTTCATGGCAATGGCATGCGCGGCGAGCGCACATGCCGGAGACTGGCGTTTTGACCCCAGCGTAGGGGCGTCTGCCACCTATACCGACAATGTCAAGCAAAGCGCTGCCAACGAGGAGAGCGCGCTTATTCTCAGCGCGACGCCAGGCTTCACGCTGCGTTCTGAAGGCTCGCGCCGGGTGCAGGCCACGCTGCAGTATGGATTGTCAGCGGCGACGCGTTTTGGTGATGACGACAATAGCGATGATCTCAATCACAATCTGAATGCCGTCGGCAAAGCCGAACTGGTCGAGGACTTCTTGTTCATTGATGGCAACGCACATGTTTCGCAGGAACTGATTTCGCTGCTGGACTCGCCTGCCGGCGCCGACATCAACAGCAGCAACCGCGCCACTGTCGGCACCTATTCCGTCAGCCCGTACATCCAGAAACGCCTGGGCAACTTTGCCAACACGCTGGTTCGCTACACTGCCAGCGGCGCAATTTTCGAGAATGACGTGGCTACCCAGTCGGCGTCGAATTCGCTCACGGCAGAGTTGAATAGCGGGCCACGTTTCAATGACCTCAGCTGGGGACTCAACTACTCCATCCGCAAAACGCAGAATGACAATGCGGTGGATACCACCTTCGAGCGTGCCGTTGCGCAGCTCGGGTATGAACTGACCCGCAAATTCAGGGTGTTTGGCACGGTGGGGCATGACTGGAACGACTACCCCAGCAGCACGGCCACCGGCGGCGCATCTTACAGTCTGGGCTTCGGCTGGTCGCCTTCGCGCCGTACCAGCATCGAGGCCTCGGCCGGCGAGCGGTATTTTGGCCGTACCTACAGCCTGCAGGCGCGTCACCGCACCCGGGCGACCAACTGGAGTGTTGGCTATACGGAGGACGCCGAGGACCTCGGCAATTTCGTGCCAAGTCGCGGCACGGTATATGACTATCTGTGTCCGGATTCGAGCGGCAATCTCGTCCTGGTCACGGATTGGCCATTCAACTTCCCGCCTGCACAGGGGTGCGCCAGATTTGGCGGCAAGTCCGGCCTGGTGTTTGACCTGCGTGACGGCGTGTTTATTTCAAAAGCGCTGCGTGCCGGCGTAAGCTGGATCGTTGGCCGGATAACCTATTCGCTCAACCTCTCGGACTCCAAGCGTCTTTATACGCTGCAGAATGCCGAGGATCGGACCCAGTCGCTGGGGGTGTCGGCAGCCTATCAGATGACGCCCCATACGACGGTTAACGGCAGCGTGACCCTTGCGCAAAACCAGGTTCCTGCTGCGTTGGCGCTGACTGCTCGCGATGACGACCTTACGACCCTGGTTCTGGGCGTGAACCATCGTTTTTCGGACCGGGTTAACGGAGCGTTGACATTCCGACATAGCCAACGGGATTCAAACGCTGCGAGTTCCGGTTACGAAGAAAACAATCTTACCGCCTCCGTCCATATGGGTTTCTGAGCGGCTTGCCTCGATGGCACAGCCATTGCTTCGCCCTGTATGTGCGTGGCGCCGTGCCGCCGTGCCTCCTAAACTATCGGACCGTTAATGTACGAAGACTACTATCGCTTTAGCGCCAAGCCGTTCCAGCTCAATCCCGATCCGCGTTTTTTCTTCGGTTCCAAGGGACACAAGCGGGCGATGGCCTATCTGGATTATGGCCTGTCACTGGGTGAGGGCTTTATCGTCATCACCGGCGAAGTCGGCGCGGGCAAGACCACGTTGATGCGCAACCTGTTTCGCCAGCTCGAATCCCACAACCTGATTGCCGCGCAACTGGTATCGACCCAGCTCGATGCCGAGGATACGCTGCGCAGCGTGGCTGCCTCGTTCGGGCTGGCGCATGAAGGGCTGAGCAAATCGGCCCTGTTGAAGAACCTGGAAGAATTTCTGGGAGCGGCTTCCCGACAGGGGAAGCGCGCGCTGCTGGTGGTGGATGAAGCGCAAAACCTGACGCCGCGTGCGGTGGAAGAACTGCGCATGCTGTCGAATTTCCAGAATAACGAGCGCTCGCTGATCCAGACATTTCTGCTGGGGCAACCCGAATTCCGCGGCATTTTGCAAAGCCCCGACATGCAGCAGCTGCGCCAGCGCGTGGTGGCCTCCTACCATTTGGGGCCGCTCGATGCCGGCGAGATGCGCGGCTATATCGAACACCGTCTCACTACCGTGGGCTGGCAGGGCACACCGGGATTCGATGAGGCGGCTTTCGCTGCGCTGTATCGGTTTACCGGCGGTATCCCGCGGCGTATCAACACCACCTGTGATCGCCTGCTGCTGTTTGGTTTTCTCGAGGAGAAGAGCCATTTCGGCGAGGCGGAGGTCAACGAGGTGATTGCCGATCTGAAAAGCGAGGTGGCGCACCAGGATTTCCAGGGTGCCACCGGTATCAATCATCACGCGCCGATGGCTGCCTTGCTGAATAGCGAAGATGCCATGATGTTGACGCAGCGTGTCGAGCAGATTGAACGCTCGATCAATCGTATCCTGCCCATTGTGCGCAAGATTCTCTACACCGTGAGTGAGCGTCACGCGTCAACGGATGAGGAAAACCCGCCCGCGCACTTCGACGCTTCGCATTGAGGTTCCCCATGACCCAGGTTTTATGTGTCGCCGGCGCGCGCCCCAACTTCATGAAAATTGCCCCGGTGATGGCGGCGCTGGCCGAGACCGGCATCGCCGCGCAGTTGCTGCACACCGGCCAGCACTACGACGCGGCGATGAGTGACGGCTTTTTTGCCGATCTCGGCATCCCGCGACCCGACCATCATCTGGAGGTGGGCTCCGGCAGCCACGCCGTGCAAACGGCCGAGGTGATGAAGCGCTTCGAGCCGGTACTCGAAAGCGTGCGGCCGCAGGCTGTTTTGGTCGTGGGTGATGTCAATTCCACCATCGCCTGTGCGCTGGTAGCGGCCAAGCGCGGCGTGCGCGTGATTCACGTCGAGGCCGGGCTGCGCAGCTACGACCGCAGCATGCCGGAAGAAATCAATCGCGTGCTGACCGACCAGATTTCCGATCTGCTGTTCACCACCGAAAAAAGCGCACTCGCCAACCTGCAACGTGAAGGCATCGATCCGGCGCGCGTCGAGTTCGTCGGCAATGTGATGATCGATACCCTGTACCGCAACCTGGAACACGCGATACCGGGCAGTCAGACGCTGGGCACGGCGCTGCCGCAGTATGCGGTGCTGACGCTGCACCGCCCGTCCAATGTCGACGACCCTGCCACGCTGGCAGCGCTGCTCGACGTGGTCGGCGAAATCAACCGCAGCCTGCCGGTGGTGCTGCCGCTGCATCCGCGTACGCGCGGCAATATCAAGAAATACGGCTTCAGCGCCAAACTCGACGGCATGCATATCCTGCCGCCGGTGGGCTATCTGGAGATGCTCGGACTGATGCGCGATGCCAAACTGGTGCTCACCGATTCCGGCGGCATTCAGGAAGAGACCACGGCGCTCGGCGTGCCCTGTCTGACCTTGCGCGAGAATACCGAGCGTCCGATCACGATTGCGGAGGGAACCAATACCCTGGTCGGCCCCGACCCCGACGCGATTCGCGCCGCGTTTGCTGAAGTCATGGCGACTGGCGGCAAGACGGGCCGGATTCCGGAGTACTGGGACGGCCGTGCGGCGATGCGTATTGCACATACGCTGCAAGGCTGGCTGCCGCCGCAGAAAGGAACGCGGTTCGCCTGAATGGAGCGCACCAGGATTAAAAATGCGATGTCGATCGACGTCGAGGACTATTTCCAGGTGTCCGCATTCGCGCCGCATATCCGCCGCGAAGACTGGGACACCCTGCCGTGCCGGGTCGAGCGCAATGTCGATGCGATTCTGGGCCTGCTCGACGAAGCAGGAGCCAATGCCACCTTCTTCACCCTGGGCTGGATCGCCGAACGCTATCCCCAGGTGGTGCGCCGTATCGTCGACAACGGCCACGAACTTGCCAGCCATGGGTATGGCCACCAGCGCGCGTCCGGCCTGACGCCCGAGCAATTCCGCGACGACATCACCCGCGCCAAGCGCATCCTCGAAGACCTCGGCGGCGTCGCCATTCGCGGCTACCGGGCACCGAGCTTTTCCATCAACCAGAAGAACTGGTGGGCGATCCAGGAACTGGAAAACGCAGGCTATGCGTACAGTTCGAGCATCTATCCGGTGCGCCACGATCATTACGGCATGCCCGATGCACCGCGTTTCGCGAATTACCCCAACGGCAAAAACGGCATTCTCGAATTGCCGCCGACCACCCTGCCGCTGCTCGGCCGCAACCTGCCTGCAGGCGGCGGCGGCTGGTTCCGGCTGCTGCCCTATTCGCTATCGCGCGGGATGCTGCGTCGCGTCAATGCACAGGACCGCGTGCCGTGCATGTTCTATTTCCATCCCTGGGAGATCGACCCCGGCCAGCCGCGCCCGTCCGGGCTGTCGGCCAAAACGCGCTTCCGCCATTACGTCAATTTGCACCGTATGCCGGGCAGGCTGCGCAAACTGCTGCGTGATTTCGAATGGGACCGCGTCGACCGCATTTTCCTTCAGGCAGATCAGGTGTCCGGCCAATGAACATGCAGGCCGAACATTTCTCCGCCCCCGATGCCGCGACAACTGAAGTGAGCGTCCGCACGCTGACAGTGGAGGACCGCGTACGCTGGGACGCTTACGTTCACACTCACCCGGACGCAACGTTCTTTCACCGCGCCGGCTGGCAACGCGTGATCGAAAAGGCATTCGGTCACCGCACCCATTTTTTGCTGGCCGAGTGCGGCGGGGACATCGTGGGCGTGCTGCCGCTGGCCGAAATCAACAGCTGGCTGTTCGGTCATGGCCTCGGCTCGTTGCCGTTCTGCGCCTATGGCGGCATTCTGGCCGACCATGAAGCCGCAGCCGGTGCGCTTGACGCGGCCGCGCAGGCGCTCGCAACCAAACTTGGGGTCGGTGCGCTCGAATACCGCAACCAGACTGCCCGGCATCCCCAATGGCCGACCAAGGATCTGTACGTCACGTTCAAAAAAGCCATCCAGCCCGAAATCGAGGCCAACATGAACGCCATCCCGCGCAAGCAGCGGGCGATGGTGAGAAAAGGCATCAAGGCCGGCCTGGTCGGCGAGATCGACGCCGATACCACGCGTTTTTTTCAGGCCTACTCGGCCAGCGTTCACCGCCTGGGCACGCCGGTTTTCTCACGCAGGTTTTTTCGTTTGCTGAAGGACGAATTCGGTGACGACTGCGAAGTGCTGACCATCACCCGGGATGGCAAGCTGATTGCCAGCGTGATGTCGTTCTATTTTCGCGACGCGGTGTTGCCGTATTACGGGGGCGGCGTGGATGCCGCGCGTGCGGTGGCCGGTAACGATTTCATGTATTGGGACCTGATGCGACGCGCCTGTGAACGCGGACTGAAAGTGTTCGATTTTGGCCGCAGCAAGCGCGGCACCGGCTCGTTCGACTTCAAGAAGAACTGGGGCTTCGAGCCGACGCCGCTGTACTACGAGTATTTTCTGGTGACAGACAAGGACGTACCTGAGATCAATCCGCTCAACCCCAAATACCGCCTCTTCATTCAGGCCTGGAAAAAGATGCCGCTGGCACTCGCCAACGTGATCGGGCCGCATATCGTCAAGAATCTGGGGTGAGTGTGAAAGAAGGGCTGCTGTTTCTCGCGCACCGCATCCCGTTTCCGCCCAACAAGGGCGACAAGATCCGCTCGTTTCATCTATTGCGGCATCTTTCGCAACGCTACGCCATCCACCTCGGTGCATTCGTAGACGATCCCGACGACTGGCAATATCAGGATGCCCTGAAGCCGTATTGTGCGTCGATCAAATTGTTGCCGCTGTATCCGCGCCGCGCCAGGCTGGCGAGCCTGATGGGTTTGCTGACGGGCGAAGCGCTGACGCTGCCGTATTACCGCAACCGCAAACTCGCCCGCTGGGCTGATAAGCTGGCCGCCTCCGGACAGGTGACACGCGGTCTGGCCTTTTCCTCGGCGATGGCGCAGTTCATGCCGGCGCGTCTTGCGCGCCGCGTGCTCGATATGGTCGATGTCGATTCCGATAAGTGGACGCAGTACGCGCATACGCAGCGCTGGCCGCTGTCGTGGGTGTATGCGCGTGAAGGCCGAAAATTGGCCGAGTGGGAAGCGCGTGTAGCCGAGGATTTTGATGCCACCCTGCTGGTGTCGCAAGCCGAGGCGGCCTTGTTGCAGCAGAGTGCCCCACGCTCACACCATAAAATCAGCGCGTTCGAGAATGGGGTGGATGCGGATTATTTTTCGCCCGCGCGTGACTATGCCAATCCGTACGCGGCGGATGTTCAGGGCATCGTGTTCACCGGCGCCATGGATTACTGGCCGAATATCGATGCCGTCACCTGGTTTGCCGAGCGGATATTTCCTGCTGTTCGAGAAGCGGTACCCGGGGCGCAGTTCACCATCGTCGGCAGCCGGCCCGGCGAGGCTGTGACCGAACTGGCGCGCCAGCCCGGTGTGGTCGTCACGGGTGGCGTGCCGGATGTCCGTCCTTATCTGGCGCATGCCGCCTGCGCGGTGGCGCCGCTGCGCATCGCGCGGGGCGTGCAGAACAAGGTGCTTGAAGCGATGGCGATGGCACGACCGGTTGTGGCCAGTGCCCAGGCGGCTGAAGGATTGCGTGCCCAGGCGGGTCGTGATTTCATCCTGGCGCAGGGCGAGGCCGAGTTTGCGCAAGCGGTCGTGGCTCAATTGCAAACCGCCACGTCTGCCGCTGATGTGCGCGATTGCATTCTGGCGCATTACGACTGGTCGCGTAATCTGGCCGCAATCGACGCTTTGTTGGAAGCGTCGCCTGCCCCCCTCACTCCGGAGGCTTGCCCCGCATGAGCGTTTTGCCCGATCCTCTCACCGCGAGTTCGCGTTCTCGCTGGCTGCTGTCGGCTGCTCTGACCCTTGGCGTCCTGCTGTTTTTGATCGCTGCGTTCTGGCCGACCTTCCGTTCGATGCTCGAAATCTGGGAGCGCTCGGAAACCTTTGCCCACGGCTACCTGATTTTCCCCATCAGTGCCTGGCTCATCTGGCGCAAGCGCGGTGAATTAGCACGGATTCAACCGCGTCCCGATCTGCGCGGGCTTGTCCTGCTGGCGCTGGCGGGTGCGGGCTGGCTGCTGGCCGACGCGGGCAGCGCCAACGTCGTCGCACAATATGCATTCATCACCATATTGATTGCAGCGGTATGGACGATGCTCGGCTGGACGTTCGTGTGGGCGGCTTTTTTCCCCCTGATGTTCCTGTTTTTTGCGGTGCCGGTGGGCGAGTTCCTGATTCAGCCTCTGATAGGGGTGACGGCCGATTTCACCGTGGCCATGCTGCAGGCAACGGGAATTCCGGTATACCGGGAAGGAACGTTTTTCAGTATTCCCAGCGGTGACTGGTCGGTGGTCGAGGCATGTTCCGGGCTGCGCTATCTGATCGCATCCGTCACCCTTGGTGTGCTGTACGCCTATTTGACCTATCGTTCATGGAAGCGGCGTCTGCTGTTTTCCCTTGCCGCCATCGCTGTACCGATTTTCGCCAACAGTGGGCGTGCCTACATGATTGTGATGATCGGTCATCTGTCGGGCATGGAATACGCGGTCGGGGTCGATCATCTGATCTACGGCTGGCTGTTTTTTGGTTTTGTCATGCTGCTTCTGTTCTGGATTGGCAGTTTCTGGCGCGAAGACGATCAGCCTGAGCCCAGCCAGCCTGAACTTAGTGCAGCGCCACCCGTTGTGGCTGCTGCAGGCAGTGTGCATGCGAAATCGACCCTGCCGGTGGCGATGCTTGCGCTGGTGATCGCCGGCGTGTGGCCGGCTTATGCCAGTTGGCTCACCTCGCGTTCACTGCCGGCCATGCCCACATTGCAGGTCGAGGCTCAGGGCGGCTGGCAGCCCGGCGAACCCTTCACCACCTGGGAGCCGCACTGGATCGGCGCAGACCGTCAGCTGCGCCAGCCTTTTACCCGAGATGGAAAAAACGTGCTGCTGGAAATGGATTATTACGTTACCCAGCGGCAGGGTGCCGAACTCATCAGTTCGCAGAATTTCATGATTTCGGAAAGACATCCCGAGTGGTCGAATGTCGGTGAAAGTATCGTTACGACGGAGATCGCCGGCGAGCCACGGCAGGTTCGCCAGGCCAAATTGCGCGGCAGCAACGGCCAGCGTTTGCTGGTGTGGCAGTGGAACCTGATCGACCAGCGTCCGGTCGTCAACGACTATTTCGCCAAGCTGATCCTCGCATTCGACCGGGTGCGGCTGGCACGTGATGACGGCCTGTCTGTGCTGGTCGCCACGCCGTATCAGGATTCCGACATCAAGGCTGCGGCCACCACGCTGGCGCGATTC